>DASWUO010000188.1:0-4195 GCA_036401615.1 Bacilli bacterium
CCTTGAGGATTCTAACAATATCTTCGTGCGCGTCCCGGTTATGAATGACAATCGGCATCTGCAATTTACGGGCCAGTCTAATCTGCTCCCTAAACACCTTATGTTGAACTTCTTTGGGTGAAGTATCCCAATAGTAATCCAACCCGATCTCGCCAATCCCGACGACTTTGTTATGGTGACATAAATCCTCAATCCAATCCAAGTCCTCCGCCTTCATATTTATAGCATCCTGGGGATGCCAGCCTACAGCGGCATAAATAAAATCATAAGTCTCCACCAGCTTCATGGTGGTAGGGATGGTTTGGCGATTAAACCCAATGTTAACCATTCGGGTAATTCCTTGATCCCAAGCACGGCCAATGACTTCTTCGCGGTCCTTGTTAAATTGTTCGGCATCCAGATGGGTGTGTGTATCGGTCAGCATAAATGTCTCCTTAGTGAACGTTAATTTGAATCAAGTCCTCGGGATAATACAGGCGGTGTTTGCCCAAGTGGATGCCGCTAATCGAGCGGACGATATCCGATCTTTTCGAAATTTCGATAGTATTCTCATTGGCATCCAGTAAGTAAATAGGACGTTTTTCTTCCACATCTCCCGGTTGATACACGTCGTAGGGAAGATCGAAGGGAGAATCAGTCTCCATATAATAGGCCGGATCTATCCCTGCCTTTACCATACTCAAGCGGACCCTCTCCTCCAGAAGAGGATCTTTACTCTCCATGGTTATGTATTTAAACAGCCTGCGATGTAAGAACCGCTTGCATAAATCTGCGAGAATATGGTCATTTTCATAAGTCCACTGCATAAGCACCATCTGAATAAACGCCTCATCAAGCAATAAATAATCCTGAACAGTCAAGTTCTGGGTAAATAAACCTGGCAGAGGATGCAGCATAAAACGAAAATCAAACTGTTGTTCATACAGCACTTTGGCTCTCTGGAATATTTTACGCAAAATAATCTCCGAGCTTCGGGTCACCGGATGAAAATAAACCTGCCAGTACATCTGGTATCTCGACATCAAATAATCTTCAACCGCATGCATGCCGCTTTCTTTCACAACAATATGATCTCTAAAGGGTCGAACCACACGTAAAATTCTTTCCAAGTCAAACGTTCCGTAGTTTACACCGGTAAAATAAGCATCTCTTAATAAATAATCCATTCGATCCGCATCCATTTGGCTGGTGATAAGGCTGACCACAATAGTTTTATCATATTTCTTCCTAATCACATCCGCAACATGCCGGGGGAACAGGGGATCCACTTTTTGTAAAATCTTATTGATCTCCGTATCCCCCAGAATAATTTGACACGACCAAGCTTCATGATGCATATGAAAAACAGATTCAATTGAATGGGAAAAGGGACCATGTCCTATATCGTGCAGCAAAGCAGCGCATAAACAGAGCAGCCTTTCTTCCTTAGGCCAATCTTCATAATGGTTTCGTTCGAATTGGGAAATGATTTTCCGGGTAATTTCGTAAACTCCAAGGGAATGGGAGAACCGACTGTGTTCCGCTCCGTGAAATGTGAGAAAAGTAGTGCCTAATTGGCGAATCCTGCGCAATCGTTGAAACTCTTGGGTATTAATTAAATCCCATATGATTTGATCTTGAACATAGATGTATTTATGTACGGGATCCTTAAAAACTTTCTCTTCCATAAGAAACTGATTCATGACGTTCCTCCTTATTATTCCTTGATTTATGCCGAACAACTTATTCGACATTATTCGACAAATACTTCAACTATTGCGCGTATTGTGTCAAATAATGTCGAAATTTGTCGAATCAGTACTTCCATATTTTTTACAGCCCTAAATCTCCACAATGTGTCCACTAAAAGAAAAATATTTTTAAACGCGCGAAAATGTGTTGACTGTTCTGGGAAAGGTTGGTATCATGAAAGTGAAAAACATGTCGAATTATATTTGACAAATTATGAAAAGGGAGATTTGAATCTTATGATGAAATCTACAGGAATTGTAAGAAAAGTCGACGAATTAGGAAGAGTTGTTATTCCCATTGAACTTCGCCGCACTTTAGGAATCGGTGAGAAGGACGCGCTTGAAATTTATGTTGACGGCGAGAAAATCATGCTGAAGAAATATGAGCCTGCTTGTGTTTTCACTGGCGATGCTGAAGACCTTATTTATTTCAGAGGTAAAATGATCAGCAAAAATTGTATCCCTGAATTAATTGAATTAGCCAACTTAACTGTTAAAGGCTAATCTAAATGCCCTTATACCTTATATATTTACCCCGAAAATCCCTAGTGTACCCAGCTAGGGATTTTTCAACAGGTCGTTATATACATCCCGTCTGGACACTTTACGATCTACCGCCACCTTCTTCATCGCTTCCTTCCGGTTACCGCTTTGTTTGAAATAATACTCCACATGTTCGGTCAAGGACATTTGATCCCACATGGTTTCCCGGACTAAAATATCTTCGACTGTTGTTCTCCCTTCAATGACAATACAATATTCACCCCGGGGCGCAAGTTCTTTGACCCAGGATAAACTCTGGCTAACTGTACCCCGCCAAATCTCTTCATATTTCTTAGTAAGTTCCCTCGCTAGAGCTACTTGACGGTCACCCCATTGCTCGAAAATATGTTGTAATGTTTTGTCAAGCCTGTGGGGAGATTCATAAAAAATAAGGGTTTCTTCCCTGGCTTTAAGTTTTTCCAACTCTTCTATAAGCTTCTTCTTGGTTCTTGGCAGAAAGCCGGCATACAAAAACCGGTCAGTGGACAGCCCCGAAACAATTAGTGCAGATAGTGCCGCATTGGCTCCCGGTATAGGAACCACGGCAATGCTATTGTGGATCGCCAATTGGATCAGGTCAAATCCCGGATCAGAGATAGCGGGGATTCCGGCATCACTTACCACAGCAACCGATTCCCCCGCCAGCAGTTTCCTGATTAGCTCTGCTCCGCTTGCCTGCTTATTATGCTCATGATAGCTTATGGTTCTCGAGGGAATGTCAAAATGGGTTAACAGCTTACGGGTTTGTCTGGTGTCCTCGGCAGCAATCCAATGGACTTCCTTCAGTATCCGAATGGCTCGGAAGGTCATATCCTCCAGATTGCCGATGGGTGTTGCAACCAAATATAGCTTTCCCTTTGCCCCGGGCCCCGCACTTGAACTTTCTGAAAAACTCTTCTGGATATTCAAATTTCATTCCCCCTTAGCCGGATAGTAGATGTCCAGCAATTCCTTACAATACTGCCCATTTGAATCATACACAATAAGCGGCGGCAATAGCTTTACATCAGGCTTGCCGTCCCTAACCCCCTCGATCAGGACCATATTGGCTTCCGCATCGGCTCTCGGGTGAACAAACCGCAGGCGTTTGGGCTCTATTCTGAAAAGACGCATCGTACAGAAGATTTCAACCAATCGGGAAGGCCTGTGGATGATCGCAATCTTGCCGCTTGTTCTAACCAACCGGCTGCAGGCGGCAAACAGCTCCTCTAACGTGCAATGAACCTCATGCCGGGCAATCGCTATATGTTGATTTACATTCTGCTCTCCAGCCGGGACAGGTAGATAAGGAGGATTCACCGTGATCGCATCAAACGTCCCAAACCCCGCTTCCTTATGAAACTCCCGCAAGTCCCCCTCGATCACGTTGATTTGATGCTCTAAGTTATTGATTCTCACGTTTCGTGATGCCATCTCGGCCAGCTTGGGTTGAATTTCAACTGCTGTGAGGCCGGCTTTTGTTCTAGTGGACAAGAGCAGGGGGATGACCCCGTTGCCTGAGCATAAATCCAACACCCTACCCTTAGGCGGGATGCTGCAGAATCTGGCAAGCAGGACAGAATCCAGCGAGAAACTGAACACCTCATCACTTTGTATGATCTTTAAGTTATGTGTCATTAAGTCATCAATACGTTCATTCTCCGCTAGTATCATGTGCTCCATTGGTTTGTAAACCTTCCTTTCCGGTAAAACACCGCAGGAAAGGAAATCTCCTGCGGTGTGAATTATTTGTTGAGAAAAGATAAGCAAAACAGACAATCCCCTTCAGTGCGAAGATGACCATAATACACATTGCATATATGAAAGCCCTCATGATATAACCTGATCAAATTGTCGTATCCTTCGCCGATCACTTGACTGTCCTTGGGCCCCAATTGCTGTCCTTCAGTTGAAGGAGGGAGCAGATCCCTCTTAAGTAACTT
>DASWUO010000189.1:0-7344 GCA_036401615.1 Bacilli bacterium
GTTGAGCGCGGCCAATATCCTGATCTGCTATACTCCGCACAAAATTCTCGACAATGTGGGCAGAAGAGCAGTTGATGTGTTTGGCCCAGGGACGGGATACCTGATACAACATGGCCAGAGGCAGGAGATTACCTGGGAGCAGAAGGACGGCCTGATTCGAGCCTATATCGGCGGTGTTGAGCAAGGTATGGTTCCCGGGCAAACGTGGATACAAGTGGTTCCGGAGGGATCGGTTATCGAGTTTGAGTAAAACCCATTAACCGGAGCCCTTGTTCGGGGCAGCTGCATAGACTCTTGCTTTTTTACTCCGGCCGTTCGCGTTGTAAGATGAACTTCTTCTTCGCTTTCTTCTTCGTCTTCTTTTGGGATAACTGTCACCGGCGTCGGAAGCGAGATCGGTTGACTTCGACTTAAGGAAGGAACCGGCGAGAAGCTTCAACATCGGACTCATTTGCTGTACGCTTTTGATAATTTGCTGGGCTTTGTTCATCGAGTTCATGATGCCTTCAATTCCGCCCATGCGGTCGACGAAGGCTTTGATATCCTTGAGCGGCAGGTTGGCCAGAAATCCGGAAGCCCCTTTGGTCTGGGGTTCATAAGGCAAGGGCAAGCCTTCTCCCGCAGTGTAATAAGAGAAAGGCGCTTCTACGCCCGGGTAAGCTGAACCGAAGACTTGGCCGGATGGTCCCCAGGGTCCTGAAGGATAAGTCATTTGTTTAATTTGCGCATGCTTATTAACCGTCATGGATTCACAATCCTTTTTTTTATATTATTTTATGAGATAGGCATTTGATTGGTTTGGACGAATGTCACGGTTTGTGTAATAATAAGTAAGAGAAGCAGGATTTAATTATGCCCATGTAGAAAAAGTTACTTATGATGAACCGGACTAGGGGACGATAATGTGCAGCTGAAGAAACTTGAATGTAAGGATATAGATCAGTTGTTTAAGGCTATTCTGACATTGAAAGATGTTGAAGAGTGTTATGTTTTTTTTGACGATTTGTGTACAGTGAATGAAATTGAGTCCATGTCGCAGAGGTTGGAAGTGGCGCGGATGCTGGGCAAAGGGGCGACCTATAACCAGATTGAAGGGGAAACGGGGGCCAGTACGGCGACCATATCCCGTGTGAAGCGGTGTTTAAATTACGGTAACGATGGCTATAAGCTGGCTTTGGACCGGTTGGAAGAGTAGGCTGGGGGGAGAGTAGTATGGCAAGGCCCGGTGTACTTGTGATTAGCCATGGCTCGCATAGTGCGGAGTGGGTTCGGCTGGTGGATCAAGCGGTCAATGAGATTAATTTCATAACCGGAATTCCGCTAGAATGCAGTTTTCTGGAAATTGTTGAGGGTAGGCTGATTCAAGATGGGATTCGTAACCTAGAGGTGCAGGGCGTTACAGATATCCTTGTGGTGCCGCTGTTTATTTCGTCAGGGAGTACGCATATTGATGAGATCAGCTATGCCTTCGGGGTGATTCCGGAGCCTGCTTTGGAGACGGAGATGACGCCATTCGATCTGCATGCCCGTGTTCACTTCTGCCAGCCGATTGATGATGATCCGGATATTGCGCTTATTTTGTATGAAAAGGTGAAAGTTCTGTCGGTAAAGCCCGAGGAGGAAATTGTGCTGCTTGTCGGGCACGGTACGAAGGAGAAAGGCTTCCACGCCAAGTGGCGGAAGAGTCTGGAGAGCTTAGCGAAGCGGGTAAAGCTGCTGGGTGGCTTTGACGAGGTGGATGTAGCGATGCTGCTGCCGGATCAAGTGGTGCGCAAGATGGAGTGGTGGAAGAAGCATAAGCCTGAACATGAGGTGTTGGTGGCACCGCTTTTTATAAGTGAAGGATATTTTACCAATAAAGTGATTCCGGACCGGCTAAAAGGATATAATTATAAGTATAAGGGCTTTTCGATCCTACCGAGCCCTTTGATTACCAAGTGGATGAAGCGGCAGATTGATGAGATGCTGCGGAAGCTGGAGTCTCGGTCACAAAAGATGGATACCCAGTTTGACAAATAAATCGGCGTGGGTGGATCCAACTATACATTTATGCAGAATTGAGTAGATTTGAAGTTTTAACAGGAAAAGCTACCGTTAATTTAACAGATTTTTCAGAATCCAGACATTTACATGGAAAAAGTACCGTTAATTGTTCCGTTTTCCATCCGAACAGGTAGTTTCCATTAAATTTACGGGAGGTTTTCCTGTTAAATTTATATGGAGCTCGGAGAGAAACATCTAGCAGTTATGTTTTCCAGTTAATTTGTCGGACGTAGAAGAACAATCGTTTGTGGAGGTAAGTGATGGCAGTAAGGGCAAGATTGATCTATAACCCCTCCTCGGGGCGGGAGGAAATCAAGAAGAAGCTTCCGGAAGTGCTGGATAGGCTGGAGCGGGGCGGGATAGAAACCTCGTGCCATGCCACCATCGGTGAAGGGGATGCTACATTAGCGGCGATTGATGCGGTGGAGCGGGAATTTGACATCATCATTGCTGCCGGCGGGGATGGGACATTGTACGAGGTCGTCAACGGCATGGCCGAGAAGGCGTTCAAGCCTAAGCTTGGCATCCTGCCTCTCGGGACATCGAATGATTTTGCCAGGGCGGTCGGGATCCCGAAGAATTGGGAATACGCCTGCGACCTGATTACCCAGCAGCACAGCAAAGCCATCGACTTGGGCAAAATGAACAACCGCTATTTCATCAACATTGCCGGCGGCGGATCAATGACCGAGCTTACCTATGAAGTGCCAAGCAAGCTCAAAACCATCATTGGCCAGCTCGCTTATTATATTAAGGGGTTGGAGAAGCTGCCCCGCCTGCGTCCGATTGAGATTAACCTGCGATCCGAAGAAATGAATTTTCATGACGAGGTCATGATGTTCCTGATTGCCAACAGCAACTCGGTCGGCGGGGTGGAGCTTGTGGCCCCTAACGCCAGCCTGCAGGATGGCAAATTGGATGTGTTTGTGTTTAAGAAGTGCAATTTGGCCGAGTTCATTAAGATTGTTTCTATAGCGCTTAGGGGAGAGCAGATCATTGATCCTCATGTTGTGCATTTTCAATCCAAACGGATCGAAATCACCTCACCGGATTATGTACAGATTAACTTGGACGGGGAGCTTGGGGGCATACTGTCGAGCACCTTCAGCATCCTTCCTTCCCACATCAACGTGATCGTGGACGAAGAGGAAAACCCTGCCTACCGGATGAAAAATGGAGTGACCTTACTGAAATGAAACATAGAGGAAGTGCCGATTCGGGGAAAAATAGTACTGTTCAACCTGAAGGTGGTCGTTCTCCAGGTGAGGGTGCAGTACCAGTTGAGAAGAATGGCGAGTATGCAGCAGATATCATAGGAATAGGTCATGAGGGAGAAGGGGTAGGCCGGGTCAATGGCTTTACCCTTTTTATCCATGGTGCGCTGCCTGGAGAAAAAGTGTTGGTCAAAGTGATGAAGTTGAAGAAAACCTATGGGTATGCGAAGCTGGTGCACATATTGGAGGCGAGCCCGGACCGTGTGGCGGCGCCGTGCTTGATCTATGACCGCTGCGGTGGCTGCCAGCTGCAGCATGCGTCTTACGAAGCGCAGCTGAGGTTTAAGCGGCAGCAGGTGGTGGACAATCTGGAGCGGATTGGCGGGCTGCGGGTTATGGGGGGTGGGGACACCAACGTTTCGGACATCAAGCATACTGTCTTGGTCCATCCAACCATTGGCATGTCCGATCCATGGCGCTATCGCAACAAAGCCCAAGTGCCCTTCGGTGAGGAGCAAGGCGGCCTGATTGGCGGCTTTTACGCCAGAGGAAGCCACCGGATCATCGATACCGATACTTGTTTAATCCAAAGCGAAGCGGGTGACGATGTGTTTCGCCAGGTGAAAGAGATTGCAAGGTCACTTGGCATCCCTGCTTACAATGAAGTCATGCATCGAGGCTTACTTCGTCACGTTGTAGTCAAAACCGGCTTTCGAACCGGAGAAATTATGATAGTGCTAGTCATTAACGGTGAGAAGATTCCACGGGTTGACCAATGGATTGTACGAATACGCGAAGAAATTAAAGGAGTAACCAGCATTTGTTTAAATATTAACAGGCAGAAAACCAATGTGATCTTTGGCAATATAACAAAAGTCCTATGGGGCAGCGACGTGATCTATGATTATATAGGAGATATCAAATTCGCTATATCAGCACGCTCTTTCTATCAGGTAAATCCTGTTCAAACCGAAGTGTTGTATAGAAAAGCGTTGGATTATGCGGCCTTAACTGGTGTGGAAACTGTAATAGATGCTTACTGTGGCATTGGGACTATTTCTTTGTTTCTGGCCCAGCATGCTAAACAAGTGTATGGGGTCGAGATTGTGAGCGAAGCCATAGAAGATGCGAAAGTAAATGTTCAATTGAACGGAATGAGTAACGTACAATTTGCTGTAGGTAAAGCGGAAGAAGTAATTCCTGCATGGAGTAAGCAGGGCATCAAACCCGATGTCATCGTAGTTGATCCACCGCGCAAGGGATGCGATATTGAACTCCTTAACACCATCATCGAAATGAAGCCGGAGCGAGTGGTTTACGTTTCATGCAACCCGGCAACCTTGGCGCGTGATCTCCGCATTCTTGAGGATGGTGGATTCCGCACTGTCGAGGTGCAGCCTGTGGATATGTTTCCCCATACGGTACATGTTGAGACTGTGTCGTTGTTGATATTGATATAAAAAATATGAGTGTTGGACTGAGCCATGTTCCCCTCAACAAGGCATGTTGAGACAGTTGCTTTATTAGTTTTTGGATAAAGGGTCAGAGATGTTCCCTTCAACAAGGCACGTCGAGACCGTGTCGGTATTAAAATTGGAAAATGAATGAGTCATGTTCCCCTCAACAAGGCACTTCGAGACAGTTGCTTTTTTGATCTTCGATAAAACAGATCGTGAAAACCTTTGATACATAAGGATTTTTCAACTAGTACAGGAATAAAATTAAAATGTAATCTGTACAATAAAATTTAGTTTTACGCAAATTTTTTTGAGATTATAGAGTAAATCATGCTAAAGTACATAAAAAAGACGCCGGCGATGGTCAGCCTGACATCCTTTTATCGTGCTCTATTGGCTTAACTCAGGAGCTGGATCTATTCGGGGATGAATTGGAGAGGATCAAGTATCAGGCATGTGGAGGATTGGGCGGATACTAAATTTGATGTAGCTTGAATTGTGGCGGGGATCCCCAACGCAATCACAGGTTGGAGGCTTTCTTCCTCTCAGTTGACAAAATTAATATAAATGGTAAAATGGTTTACAGTACATATTTAATCCATGGGGTGGTCTTGAAATGATTGTTTATGATAATGAAAGAAAAATGATTAACTCCGAATTACCTATCAATGTCCGATCACATCTTGTATCAGGAATATTTACTGGGTACGAATTAGTTAAACAACTCGTAAAAGAGACGCCATGGCTTCAAAATGCATTTGGTAGAAATAATTATGGAAGTCTTCGAAATTCGGCTGTATCTTTTGCCCTTAAACAAAAAATAGTTCAAGAGCATTTTCAGGTCGGAACTGAAGAAAAAATGAACAGAAGAAGAAATTACGGTTATCTACAATTAAATACGCCTAGTTCTATTATTGACATATGCCAAGTTGCCCATCCGCTTGCAGTCCCACGCCATGCAGATTTCAGATTTGAAAACAGTTTTAACAATGAACAGATCGAGTTTATTGATGAAAATGGTAAATTAATACTAAAAAATTATATGGATGTTGAACCTAAGAATTCTTCTTACTATATGATATTAACACACGGTTGTGAAGCTGATGAACCGAGTTTTATACGTATTGGAGTACCTGAACTTGGTGTGAAGAAATGGATGTATCAGTTAGATTTATTGTCGGAACCTCGGTTAGTTAAGTTGCCTACGAAAGAAGAAATTTTGACTACAATCCCTAAATTTAAAGAACATATCTTAAAAGGAGTTCAAGGAGATGGGCAGAAACTTTAAAAGTGGTTCACATACATCAAACACTCCTATTCCAGAAAGGTTACGCGAAGCCAGAATGGCAAGAGGTATATCCGTTACTGAGTTATCAGATGAAATAGGAGTAACAAAACAAGCTATATCACAATATGAACTTGGCCATAGCGTTCCGAGTGGCGAGGTTTTTATGAAAATTATAAATAAATTAAATTTTCCAACACAATTTTTTTTCAGGCCAATCCATTCGAATTCTCCTCGAGGTGCGATTTTTTTTAGAAGCCTCAAATCCACAGCACAAAAATCAAGAGACATGCAAGCAAGTAGGCTTGATATGCAAGAGGGAATATTCAATTTCTTTCAGTTGCAATTAGATTTTCCAAAGATAAATTTACCTAATCTCGAAGGGATTTCTTTGGATAATTTGCAGATAGAAGATATCGAGGACATTACTTTAAATCTCAGAAAACTATGGGGCCTTGGACTCGGACCAATAAATAACATAACTCATCTTTTAGAGAAACACGGGTTTATTATCTCTAAAATCAAATTCAACGATAGCAATGTTGATGCTTATTCACAATGGCGTGGTGACAGGCCTTTTATTATTATTGGCTCTGATAAGCTTGCTGCGGGGAGGTATAGATTTAATGCTATGCATGAAGTAGGGCACTTAACAATTCATAAGTGGATCGAACCTATAGACTTATTAACTCGTATGAATCAAATTGAGAGCGAAGCCCATCGATTTGCCTCATCGTTTTTATTACCCCGGGAAACCTTTGGTCAAGAGGTGATGTCGACTTCTTTGAATCACTTTGTTGAACTGAAAAGAAGGTGGAATGTTTCAATTCAGGCAATGATAAAAAGATGTGAAGACCTCAGCATTTTATCTGATTATCAAGTTTTATATTTGCGAAAACAAATTTCTGCTCGAAGAATGAATAAGAGTGAACCTCTGGACGATCAAATTGTTTCTGAAGAGCCTCTCGCATTAAAACAAGCAGCGACTATGTTGATTGAACATGGGGTAGAATCTCCTGCTTCTATTCTCGATTCATTGTCTTTACCTCAAGAAGAGATAGAATCGCTTTGTAACCTCCCTCCTGGAACACTCTCGCCAGAGGGAAAGATCTTTACATTAAATTTTAAAAATAATCACAAGAAATAGTCTGATTACTTGCTCTGTCTAATCAGCAGGGCCTTTTTTATGTCTGAAATTTCCCTAAAATATTATTTCTTTTCGCATTGTAAATTCTGGATGCTGGACTATAGTATAAGAACGATTGTTTGCATAGGAGTGGCCTCATGCTCAATGACACATCCCGGAAGATACTCCGAATCCTTTGGAACCTGTACAAAAAATGCT
>DASWUO010000190.1:0-5706 GCA_036401615.1 Bacilli bacterium
ATTCCAAGCCACGATGGAAGTGTGAGAAAGAATGAGATGGGATTATCGGAGATACAGCAGCGGGCTTTTCGCCAGATGGGCATCCAATCTTTGAAATGCAAGAAGAATTGGACACATGGGGAAATTCTCTTTGATTTCGCCATTAAGCATGGTTCGTTACATACCAGTGTACAATTTGAATCGAACTATAACATGGCCAATCTGATGCTGAGGTTTGAGTAAGTAATATCCTGCATATGATTATGCAGCGGCACCAATCGAATGTAACCCTAACTGAAACAAAACCCGATGGCTTTCAGCAGCCTTGCGGGTTTTGCTTCGGTTTTATCTGGTGTTGTTGAAACATTACCTTGAGAAGTTGCTGCCCGCAAGCTGTTGTTCAGCGATTTGTACAAGGCGGCGGGTAATATGTCCCCCGATAGCACCTGTATCCCGTGTAGCCATAAAACCATAATAGCCGTCTTGCGGAATTTGTATGCCCAGTTCTTGAGCAACTTCATACTTCAGTTGTTCTAAAGCTTGGCGGGCTTGAGGCACGACTAGTACGTTACTTGAATTGCTTTGTCCGGATCCCATTATAATCACCTCCACATAAGGTAGTATAAACCAAAAGTTGATTTATACACCTTAATGCAATTGGTAATTTATAGAAAGGGTTATAAAGTAACGGAGGAGAGAAGGGATGTAGCCGGAGAGTTTACGTGCATCCTTTGAAATTGTGTTGTACCCTTCTAATTAAAGAGAACACAATTTCAACAGATGCCGCAGGCACAGCCCTTCTCCCGAAGCTAACTTTATAACGCCTCTCTTTAATCACGGTTCAAATTCGTAATTGGGGTAAACGTAGGGGTTTGCCGGCACTTCAATTTTTTCGATACTTTGGACATCAAGCTTAAGGATGTCCATATCGTGCATATTTGCCTTACTGATAATTCCACTTACTTTCACCCAGGTATCGTCGCTGTAATTTTTGGCCCGCGGCAATTCAACCAGCACCCCATAAGGGGCAGCATCGGCAGAACAGCACTGGATAGCGAATCGGGCAACAACAAATTGATTTTCGGGCAATGTGTCTTCCCGATACACAAAGCCGCTTACTTCTAATTTTTTACCGATGAAGTTATCCATATAAAGGTCAAGGGTAGTTAAGGTTTCAATAAAGATATCATCTTTAATTTCAATCAAGTCGGAAGCGTATAGTTGTTTTCCTTGTTTAGCATAGAGCTCTGTAAATTGATCGGACTTGAACATTTCGCCCAACTGATCGGCGCCCAAGTTTTCTTCCATGATGGTTTTATCGATTTCTTCCTCTGTACGGATGTTGGGTGAGGAGGTGGCAGGGGGGGTTTTTACAGAATTGGAGCTGCTGAGATTGACTCCTTTTTTAGCGGCTAAGGCACTTCCCATCACCGAATTAGGCACGAGAAAACCAAGCAGCAAAGGAATAATAAACAGGCTGTAAAGAATTGTGTTTTTGAATTTCGAGCTGGAGGGAGGATGGTCGCAACTGCAGTCTGCTTCTTTTCCCCGCAATGTTTGGACAGCCAAATAACCTTGATACACACTGATGGCGTATAATCCGAGGGCAGCCAGTTTCACATAAATAATCATTCGGGGTGCAATATAATATAAGATATTGTCGGATTTCACAAGAAACACAATAAACATCGCGAAACCGAATAATATACAGGCTCTTAAACCATAATGCCAACTGCGGGACCGATCCGAATTCATTTAGTCCATCTCCTTTTTAATTACAGAAATATATTAGAATAAAGCAACGATCCTGCAAGGACTACAACGGAAATCAAGCCTATCAGCAGGAAAACAAATTTAGCCCGAAAAACGGCCAGGAGCATTAAAGTGTTTTTAAAATCAAGCATAGGTCCATAGACCAGAAACGTAAGCAGTGAACCAGCCGAGAATGTCGTCCAGAACGAGGAAGCTACAAAAGCATCCGAAGTGGAACATAAAGACATGATATACGCCAGCCCCATCATGAACAAGTGTGAGCTAAAAGCGCCATCCCCTATGGAAACCAGGACATCCCGGTTCATCATGGTTTGAATAAGGGCCGTGATCATTGCCCCGAATATTAAGTATTTGCCCATCTCAAAAAATTCATCAGATGCATGGCCAAGTGCTGTGAAGGATTTGTTCCTGGTGGGGGGGTTGTGGTGATGGTCATGATTATGAACGTGACTATGGCTATGATCATGAACCTCAACCTGTTGAACTGTATTGTGTGCTATAGTCTGGCGCAAAGGGTTGCTTTTCACAAACCGATAAAGAATCAAACCAATGACAATGGAAACGATAAGCGCTAACCCCATGCGGCCATAGGCTACTTCAGGATGTGACCTGAACGCCATATAGGTCGAACTGAACACCACCGGATTAAGAATAGGCCCCGCAATGATGTAAACCACCCCTACATAAACAGGCATTCCTTTGAGAATTAAACGCCTTACAATAGGAATCATGCCGCACTCACACAACGGAAACAGCACACCAAGAAAACAGCCAAAGAGAATACCAAGCAGCGGATGTTTGGGAACAAATCTTCGCACGGTTTCTTCTGAAACAAAGATCTGCAGCAGTGCTGCAACCAATACGCCCAACAATACAAAGGGGATGGCTTCAAGAATAATGCTGAGGAAGATGGTTTTGAAGTTTTGCAAAAAAGTCATGTCTATAGTGAAGTTTGGAAATTCACGGTTTAATATAAAAAAGATAAGTACCAAGCATATGAGGGCAATGACGGGCATGCCCCATCTGTGTACGAATGAAGTTTGCACGAATGAACTCCCTTTGTTAGTGAGATAAGAATATAACTCTAGTAGTTTATGCAATAAACTTAGTATATAGGACAGCTTTTCTAAATACAAGGAAACGTGTATAATCTATAAGAATATGGAGGGTGATTTTATTGAAAAGAGTACTATCGGGCATTCAACCAAGCGGCCAATTGACATTAGGGAATTACATCGGAGCCTTGCAGAATTTTGTGAAACTTCAGGAGAGTTACGAATGTTACTTTATGGTAGTAGATCTTCACGCAATTACGGCCCCTCAGGAACCTGCTGCGCTTAGGGAACAGTCAGAGTCGGTAGCTGCTTTGTTTATTGCGGCTGGAATCGATCCTGACAAGTCCAATATATTTCTGCAATCCCATGTTTCGGCGCATGCCCAGTTGGGTTGGTTGTTAACTACCCTAACGTATATGGGTGAGCTGGAGAGAATGACCCAGTATAAGGACAAGTCCAGCGGTAAAGAATCCATTGGAGCCGGTTTGTTTGTGTACCCCTCTTTAATGGCTGCAGATATATTGTTATATCAGACAGACATGGTGCCCGTTGGTGATGACCAGAAGCAGCATATGGAGCTGACGCGGGACTTGGCCCAGCGATTTAATCAACGTTATGGCAGTTTCTTCACCGTCCCCGACCCTTATATCCCGAAGATCGGAGCCCGTGTAATGTCCCTGGATGATGCTTCGAAGAAAATGAGCAAAAGCAACCCCAATGCCGGAAGCTACATAGGATTACTGGACCCGCCGGACATCATACGCCGAAAAATCAGCCGGGCCACGACCGATTCGGGAGCGGAAGTAAAGTTTGATGCAGTCCATAAGGCAGAGATAAGCAACTTGATGGCCATCTATATGTATTGTGCGGATATGCCGATTATCGAAATTGAGCAGAAATATGAAAATCAGGGATATGGTCAATTCAAGAAGGATTTGGCTGAGCATGTAGTTAACAAATTAACCCCGATTCAACAAAGATATCAAGATATTCGCTCTTCCGGTGAAATTCGCCGGATTCTTTCCCAGGGAGCGGCTAGAGCCTCAGTTATTGCAGAAGAAACCTTGCATGAGGTAAAAGAACGCATGGGTTTCTTGGTGTAGGCTGCTATTTTCTGGTTATTCTGGCCTTTACAATAAAGCCGCACCCTATAAACAAGACGGTTAATATGGTAAATAGAAGAGCAGATCCAAGGGACTGATAGCTTAAGGATACTCCAATACAGGCCATAAGTATAACGCCCCCCAGGGCAAACAACAAAGCTGCAGGTTTTTTCGTAAGAAACACCTCGTTTTCTCCATGTATATAATTCATTCGATGTAACATACTAAGTTTGCAAGCTTGCAATCCATTACAAAAAACTTTTGCAAATTTGAAAGGAGTGTATACTTTTGGGTAGAGGTCAATCTAACAGCAGTAACGTTCTTGTAGTGCCTCAAGCTAGGCAAGCTCTGGAACAATTAAAGTATGAAGTAGCTCAAGAGCTGGGAATTCAAATTCCCCAAGATGGTTACTACGGTAACATGGCTACTCGTGATACAGGTGCTATCGGGGGTCACATCACCCGCCGTTTAGTACAAATAGCGGAGCAAACCATCTCCGGCAACCAACAACAAAACCAAGGGCGTTAAGCTTTTTACCATCAACCAAACCATGGTTCAGGCTCAAAGGACTCGTCCTTTGGGCCTTTTTATTTATACATGGATAAAAGTCCAGAATATTAGAACATCACCTCTGGTCAGTAGCTGTCCACACGTAATCTTTTCTCCAAACGAACATCACTTAACCAGCCTACATAAGAATCCAAGACGGCTAACTCTTTATCAAGGAGCAGCACACCCACAAACGGATATTGTTTGCGGTGGCGGTAACGCACATCAATCCAACGAACTTCATAACCCCAAGCATGGTGATTCAGCTCTGCACAGGCAAATGAACTGAAATAAAGGAAAGCTGCGATGTCGGGATGATTCTTGGAGGCTTCCACTGCAGGATGGTCAGCGCATTGAACTTCGTCAATCCATTGTACCTTATCGTCCTTAAGGTCTCCTAAGGTAAACCCGCCGTTCGCCTTGCGTTTAACAATGTTCCACACATTCAGATGGACGGTTGGGATGAGATAATACCGGTCGCCGCTGTCATAGTTGGGATCGCTTAGGTGAAGATTCTTCTCTAATATATAATGTGCGATGGTACGCCAAACATAATAGAACCCCAGAAGGATGTACAAGACAAGAAAGATTTGGGCCGGCTCAGCCATACGAACAGACCACATTAAGATGGCAATCAAGTGAGCGGTGAAGATAAAGGGATCGAAGATATGAATGATATTCCATGAAATCCATTTCTCTGTGATGGGACGAAAGCCTTGGGTGCCATACGTGTTAAAGAGATCCGTAAACACATGAAAGCTGACGGCTATACATACCCACATGCCGACATGCAGCAGGGGGAGGTTCTGGAAGAACAGCGCTAAGAAGAGGGTAATGGATAAGGTCCACAGAAGAATAGCGGGAAGGGAATGTGAAATCCCGCGATGATTCTTGATATAAACGGCATTTCCCTTAAATCTTAATAATCCGTCAGCATCGGGGGCCTGTGAACCAATGACGGTTCCAATCAGTACCGCTGTAGCTACAGTTGCGTTATTAGCCACTACTGGATCAATGTAAGCAAGTCCTGCTAAACCAAGACCGATGACTAGGTGCGTTCCAGTATCCACAAAATCTCCTCCAGCACAAACATGTATGATATAGTCATATGAGAAAAAGGTTTATTTTAACCATTTTATTATTTTATCATATCTTACGGAGGTTAATCAAAAGTGGTGAAAGTATTTGTCGAATATCGGATATCGGAAGAACACCGTCAAGCGTACCTGGATTTTATGAGACCTATC
>DASWUO010000191.1:0-5802 GCA_036401615.1 Bacilli bacterium
CGATAACATGAAGGGTAACTCGGGCTTCCAAGGCGAACTTCCAAAGAAATTCCTGCACCAGCTCCGTGGAAAAACTGCCGACTTGCGCGGAAGGATAAGCTGCACGGTATTCAAAATGCGGCCGGTTGCTGATATCAATAATTACCTGCGCCAACGCTTCATCCATTGGAATGAACACACTGGCATAGCGTTTGATGCCTCTTTTGTCCCCTACAGCTTCACGAAAAACCTGTCCCAAACAGATGGCAATATCCTCGACAGTATGGTGATCGTCAATATCGATGTCACCTTGTGCTTCTACTTGCAGATCAAATTGACCGTGCTTCGTAAACAGATCCAACATATGGTTGAGGAAAGGCACTCCGCTCTCCAACTCTGACTTGCCGGTACCATCGATGTTAAAAGCAAGCTGAATGTCTGTCTCATTGGTTTTGCGGGCAATACTCGAAACCCGGCCTTTCACTTGCAGCTGTGTTGAGCCAGTTGTGGTACCCGGGTTTGTTCCGTTTGCCGCTTCATTCCTTCGGGATTGACCGTTTCTGCGGTTTTCTTCTTGCCTGCGGTCTGCTGTGACCCGGCGTTCTGCTTCAATTGTAACATCTTGCTCGTCCCTGCGATCCTGTTCCGCCCGGCGTTCAACGCTTTCAGCCCTGCGGTCTTTTCTTTCGGGCTTACGTTTTTCCTGTTCAATAATCGGGTTTTCTTGTTCAGCCATGGTTATTTCCCTTCTTTCTCAAGTCGTATTTGAATAGCTCGGGCATGGGCTTCCAGTCCTTCATGTCCGGCTAATGTTATAATGCTATGTCCATTCTCCATAAGCGCCTGCTTGCTGTAGTAAATCACGCTGGATTTCTTCATAAAATCATCGACATTTAACGGAGACGAGAATCTTGCCGTCCCATTCGTCGGGAGTACATGATTCGGTCCGGCAAAGTAATCCCCCACCGGTTCTGAACTATAAGGCCCTACAAATATCGCCCCGGCGTTTTCAATTTTGCCTAAACAGGCGAAAGGTTCGTTGATCATTAATTCCAGATGCTCCGGTGCAAGCCGGTTAACTACATCAATAGCTTCATCTAAATCACTCACCGTTAAGATAACCCCATGATTTTGTATAGATGCAGCAGCAATTTCACGGCGTGTCAATGCAGTAAGCTGAGTTTCCACCTCCGCTTTCACCAAACGCGCCAATTTCTCCGATGCGGTAACCAAGATCGCCGAAGCCATTTCATCGTGCTCCGCTTGGGATAATAAATCGGCAGCAATGTATACCGGATCCGCAGTGTCATCTGCCAGCACAACAATTTCGCTTGGACCGGCAATACTTTCAATATCAACCACTCCGAAAACTAACCTTTTCGCAAGGGCTACGTAGATGTTGCCTGGACCGACAATTTTATCAACAGGCTTGATCGACTCGGTGCCGTAGGCCAAAGCGGCTATCGCTTGAGCACCTCCTACACGATAAATTTCTTTTACACCCACTTCTGCTGCAGCCACCAGAATATAAGGGTTGATTCCCCCGCCGCCGGCTGTGGAAGGCGGGGTAACCATCACGATTTCAGGCACCCCCGCCACCTGTGCGGGAATCACATTCATCAATACGGACGAGGGATAAGCGGCTTTCCCGCCTGGAACATACACGCCTACTCTGCGCAGGGGCCTGACAATCTGGCCAAGAATGCTGCCATTGTCTTGCAGATCCATCCAAGAGGTGCGTTTCTGTTTCTCATGAAAAGCACGGATATTAACAGCAGCTTGGCGTATAGCGATTAAGAAAGGTTCATCCACTTGCGCGTAGGCTGCCTGAATTTCTTCTTCTCCCACCCGCAACCGACCCACCTTGATGCGGTCTAACGCTTCAGTAAGCCTTATGACTGCCGTATCCCCTTCTCGTTTCACCTGCTCTACAATACTTCGGGTATCTTCATTCTGCTGCGGTGTACCGTATTCCACCTCTCGGTTCAAGGAAAATTGTGATGCTGGAATAATACGCATATTTACCCCTCTTTTCTAACACAGTCTTCTAACTTCCAGCTTCCAATCCCTGCTTCAAGTTATTCAAAAGTCGGAATTACCAATTGCAGTTGGTCGCATAATCGTTGAATGGATTCATTCTTCATCCTGTAACTGACCCGATTGGCAATTAATCTGCTGGTGATGGTAAAAATCTGCTCCATTTCCACCAGTCCGTTCTCTTTGATCGTTTGGCCCGATTCTACCATATCCACGATACGGTCCGCCAGTCCAATAAGCGGGGCTAATTCGATTGAACCGTTCAATTTAATGACCTCTACCTGCTGACCTCTCTCGCGAAAATAACGCGAAGCCACATTGGGATATTTGGTGGCTACCCGCGGATTCAGAATGGGCTTCCAATCAGGCAGGCCTATAACAGACATTCTGCAGCGTGCGATGCCTAGATCCAACAATTCATAAACATCTCTATTGTCTTCCAACAAAACATCTTTACCTACAATCCCTATATCGGCTACACCATATTCAACATAAGTGGGGACATCCACCGGCTTAGCCATGATGAACTCCATCCCCGCTTCGGGAACAGAGATGATCAGCTTGCGTGTATCGTCAAAATCCCCCGGAATCGGAAGGCCGGCAAGCCGGAACAATTGGGATGCTTGTTTGTAGATTCTCCCTTTGGGCATGGCCACCTTTAACAAGTTATTCTTCATAGGCTTTATCCCCCAGTAACCGAAAGATGTTATTGTACTCTTTCCCCTGATACCAGAAGGTTTCATTTTTATCTTCAGGATCAGATCCTCTGAGTTCATTCAATCTTTTTTCATACTTTCTGATTTCATCCAGTTCACTTTCCATATAAATCCGTTTGGTTACAACGATATCTCCATCTGTACGCAGTGTAGCGGCACAATCAAATGCATCTCTTCGTTGGATTAAGTTGTACAGGACTACTATACGATGCGGCTCCTCTTGTACATGCTCACTGACAACCTCCAGGATTCTTGTCGTTTTCAGGGCAAAACCCGTGGCCGGCGCAGGACGCCCGAATTGCTGCAGCAGATTATCATAACGCCCGCCGCTGCATACCGGAAAACCGAGATCGGAAGCATATCCTTCAAAGGTCATGCCTGTGTAATAAGAGAAATCCCCGATCATAGTAAGATCGATCAGGACATAATCAGAGACGCCGTATGCTTCTAACACATCCCAAACCTCACATAAATGGATGATGGAGGTCTGCGCCATAGTATTAGAGCTCAGCAGCTTCGCCTGTTCGCAAATCTCCCGACCGCCGCGCAGCCGCAAGATTCCTTCCAGTTCAAGCTGAATATGTTCGGCAAGCTTTAACTCCTTAAGTATCTTGCGATAGCCTACATAATCACGATTCAACAGGCATTCTTTCAGAAGGAGTTGATCCTGCTGCCGGTCCAACAAGGTCTCTTCAAACAATCCGTTTAAGAAACCAACATGGCCTATAGCTATCTTAAAATCGGGCACACCTGCGGCCTGTAAAGAAGCAATCGCAAGTGCCACTACTTCAGCATCTGCTTCAGGAGAGGCATCACCTATCAATTCCACCCCGGTTTGAAAAAACTCGGTCTCCTGTCCCGCCTTTTCCTCGATGGAGCGAAAAATATTCGAATGGTAGGAAAGGCGCAGCGGAAAAGTCTCTTCCCTCAATAAGGATGCAGCAACGCGGGCAATGGGAGCCGTCATGTCGGAGCGCAGGACGAGTGTCGTGCCTCTTTTATTTAATAGTTTAAATAATTTATTATCAGATGTAGAACTGGCTACACCTACGGTATCGTAATATTCCATCGTGGGTGTGATGATCTGCCTGTACCCCCAACCCTGCATACATTCCAACACATTCAACTCTATCCTGCGCAGTTTGGAAACTGCTTCAGGCAAATAATCCTTTAGTCCTATGGGTTTCTCAAACACTTTGGGTTTGCTCATTGTACGTCACCTGACTCCTAGTTTGCTTTATTGCTTTACCATGCTACCATATTAGCAAAGTAAAGGTTTTAAACGTAATGATACCATGGAAGGGGTTAACCGTCAATAGTTAGAAGCCAGGATGTGCTGTAAATTAATAGTTGGTAAATACCCATTGGAATAATTAACCAGCCGCTGCTAATAGGGCTATTTGCTGTTCTTTTGGAAACTATCCCTTTCTATCAGAATTTTTTTATCAGAATCTTTTTATCATCTATGGCCATGTAAATACTTAATAAATCTCCCAAAATAACAGAACTTACCGACTTGCAGGGTGAATATCCCAATTATGGTTAAGTAATAGCAATGCGGGGGAACGTATGGCGAAGTATTGCAATAACCACGATTGGTTATGCAATAATATAGATACATCAACCCCTTAAAAGGCAGATAAAGCAAGTTCATGCCCTAACGAGGATCGGTGATTCTCCGTTAGAGCATAACTTTGCAATAATTAAGGGAATCACAGATTTAAGACAAATATCATGGCAGTTTCGCTCTTGAAGTTGGCATTATTATGCAATCACCCGATATAAAACTTATATAAAAACTATGTACCTCTACCAGAACTATCACCTATAGAAGATTGACGGTTTAAGGGTAAACGGCTATGCCGTCCTAAGAGTATTCGTAGAAAACTTGCTTCGTAAGCATATGCTTTAAGGACGCGTGCGTTTGCATTCCGTTTCTGAAGAAAGGGGATATCTCCCAAAAGGAGTTGAGAAAAGAGTCATTCAAGGAACTCTAGGACTCTGCACTTCTTTATCTGAACCGTTTCAAAAACTGGACAGCGCGGGAAATATCCGCTTCAGGATTTGTTCCAACTTCACGTTCGATGGTGAGGTAACCCTTATAACCGATATCTACAAGGGCTTTCATATACCCATCCCAATCCACGCTGCCTTCACCTAGGGGTACTTCTCTGAATGCATCGCCAGTTTCAGCCATATCCGCTAATTTGTCATGATCCAAGGGATCAAATCCAAGGGATCCGTATATCAATCGGGGGTCGACTTCCCGTAAACGGATGCCATCCTTCGCGTGGGTGTGGACAATGTAATCTTTCAATGTGTAGACACCTTGAACCGGATCATCACCGGTCACCATGACCATATTGGCCGGATCAAAATTCACGGATACCCCGTTCGTGCCCAGCCCATCAAGGAAATTCTTGAGATGAGCAGAGGTTTCCGGACCCGTTTCAATAGCAAAATAAGCATTCATGCTCTTGGCATAAAGGGCCAACTCCTCACAAGCATTATGCATCGTTGTGTAAACCTCACCGTTCGGATCCCCCGGAACAATGCCAATGTGGGTTGTCACGACTTGAGTTCCCAATTCCACAGCTAAATCGAGGATTCTTTTGGATTTTTCGATCTTCTGCGGGTTTGCCAGCTTATCTTGAAACCCATGTCCACCCAGATCGCCCACTAACGCGGAAATTTCTAATCCCAAGGATTCAACATAGGCCTTCCAGCGTCTCCTCTCAACAGGCGACAAATTAGCTGGATCCAACTCGCCGTGAACGGCATAGATTTGTACCCCATCGGCGCCAACCTCTTTAGCCTTAATCAAGCCCTCCTTCACTCCTACACGAAAACTATCTACGATAACTCCGATTTTGTTGGTCACTTTGATCATGCAAACACACTCCATTTTTATAAAATATCATTGTTCCCACTACACTTACTCCATTCACACTTTCACTTACCCCATTTCATTCCAAAGCCTCACTGTGTTTTCCAACCCGATTCGGGTTCCAAGCTTACACTCTTCCATCCCCTCGAATTCCACAGACAGATACCCGTCATAACCCGACAT
>DASWUO010000192.1:0-1576 GCA_036401615.1 Bacilli bacterium
TCAAGCCGGTAAGCATGCCTTCGGTTTCCATTAATTTGGTCATGGCCATGATCCGGTTTGAGGTGTCATAATTCTCTACAGTTTCCACTTCAACTACATGTTCTTTAAACCAATCATACGTATTGATTTTATTAAAGGTTACACAAGGGCTGAAGACATTGATAAAGGAGAAACCATCGTGCTTGATGCCCTCTTCAATCACGGAAGTCAATTGCTTCAAGTTACTGGAAAAGGATTGGGCTACAAAGGTAGCTCCAGCTGCCAAAGCAAGTTCCAAAGGCGCCAATGCCGTCTCGATCGAACCTTCAGGAGTGCTCTTAGTTTTAAAACCCACTGAACTGCGGGGTGAAGTCTGCCCTTTGGTTAGCCCGTAAATCTGGTTATCCATCACGATATAAGTCATATTAATATTGCGGCGAATGGAGTGGATGGTATGTCCCATCCCAATAGCGAAGCCATCGCCGTCCCCCCCTGAGGCAATAACGGTTAATTCGCGGTTGGCCATCTTCAGGCCTTGAGCGATGGGTAAGGAACGTCCATGCACACCGTGAAACCCATAAGCGTTAATATAACCCGAGATTCTTCCTGAACAGCCAATCCCTGATACAATGGCTAATTTCTCAGGCTCTAATCCGACATTCGCTGCTGCCCGTTGGATCGCCGCTTGAATGGAGAAGTCTCCGCAGCCGGGGCACCAATTCGGTTTAATATTATTTCTGAAATCTTTGAATGTGGCCATTCTACATCAGCTCCTTACATGCATCGTATATTTCAAAGGGTAGGAAAGGATTGCCGTCATACTTCAAGAAATTAAACGTTTTATGTCCATTGCCCAGCTTTAGCTTGATTTGGTCAGCTAATTGCCCGGTTGCATTATTCTCGATCACAATAATTTTCTTTGCTTTATCCACATAAGGCTTCAACAACTTGGATGGGAAAGGATGGATCAGGCGAACCGTCACATGATTGGTATTTATGCCATTCCTGTCCAGTCGTCCTCTTGCTTCATCAATCGTGCCGCCAATGGAGCCCATTCCGATAATCAGCAGATCAGGTTCTTCATAGGGAGCATCCACCTTAATAGCATTGGTTACCTGGATATTGTCCAGCTTGCTTAGCCGCTTATCCATCATCTTCTTGCGGTTGACCGCGCTCTCGGAAGGGCGTCCTTCTTCATCATGCTCCACACCGGTTACGTGAAAAATGCCGTTCTTGGTTCCTGGCACTACACGCGGGGAAACTCCGTCTTCCGTAAACTCATAACGCTTGAACAGCTTGTTTTCTTCCAGGGGTGGAAGCTCTGTCAAGAATTTTCCCCGGTCAATTTGAATTTTATCATAATCGAAAATATCCGATGTTTGCTTACCAAGAGACAATTGCAAATCCGTCATCAGGATAACGGGAACCTGATACTGATCAGCTAAGTTGAAGGCTTCAATCGTATCGTAAAAACACTCTTCAATCGTGCTTGGAGATAATACAATCTTTGGGATTTCTCCGTGCGTACCATACACCATGGCGTTTAAATCGCTTTGTTCCTGCTTGGTCGGCAACCCTGTACTTGGCCCGCCGCGCT
>DASWUO010000193.1:0-7628 GCA_036401615.1 Bacilli bacterium
TAAAATATCAAACAATAAATGGTTTTTCCATTCGACACTTTGTTGGTCATTTAGTAAGGCCAGTTTTCGTAAGTAATGATAGGTGGAGATCAAGCGTTTGTGGTCGTTTACACTGATTTTTCCAACTGGCATCCAATCGCAAGTGTGTATTGGGTGAGGTGTCTTCCAAGAAAATAAAATAAAGTGAAACGTTAGCGGATTTACGATTTCCCGTCTAAACCATGTGTTTGGCGGACAAAAAACAAGCTCTCCAAAAGAAGCAAAACCCGTTTGACTGCCGATTTCATATCGAAACTCGCCTTTCTCCACCACAAAAACAACCCAACTGTCGTATCGGTCTTCTTTAAATTGAAAATGCCGCTTCTGCTCCCAATAAATATGGGCAGAGATGATGGGGGATAGGTCCCCAAGATTTGTTCTGTACATGGCTTCACCCTGCCTTTGATGAAATTAAGTATATGCTAATATTAAAACAATGCATGGTAAAAGAAAAGAGAATTTAATATTATGAAATTATATATATTATTTAAAATTTTATCACTATATGGGGTGCTGAGATGAAAAACGAAACGATTCAAACGGATATTACCGTCATCGGCGGCGGATTAGCCGGGGTATGTGCGGCGGTTGCGGCAGCCAGATTGGGACAAACGGTAGCTCTTGTGCAAAATCGGCCTGTATTGGGTGGGAATTCGAGCAGTGAGGTACGCGTGTGGGTATGCGGGGCAACGGGACATGGTGTAAACCGATATGCCAGAGAGACGGGAATTATGGGTGAGATGTTTGTTGAGAACCAATACTGTAATCCGGACGGAAATCCGTATATTTGGGATCTTGTTGTTCTTGAAACAGTTCGTACCGAGAAAAATATACAGCTTTTTCTAAACACGGATGTTCATGAAGTAGAAGCGGATGGAGATGAATGGAATCGTCACATTCGTTCAGCAACAGGATGGATGATGGGTTCAGAACGACGCCTTCGCTTCGAAAGCAAAGTATATCTCGATTGTACAGGGGATGGCCTAGCAGGCTTTCTTGCCGGAGCCCAATATCGAATTGGACGTGAGGCTCAGCACGAATACAATGAGGGATGGGCACCGGAAGCGGCTGACGATATTACGCTGGGCAGCACAATTTTATTTTACACCAAGGATGTTGGACATCGCGTAAAGTATGTGCCGCCAAGTTTTGCAAAGAATATTGCAAACACATCGATTCCCATCAAGCGGGTTATACGCAGCGGAGATTCGGGCTGCCATTACTGGTGGATCGAATGGGGAGGGGAATTGGATACGGTTCATGAGAATGAACGTATTCGCGATGAATTATGGTCAGTTATCTATGGAATTTGGGATTATATTAAGAACTCGGGCCAGTTTGAAGCGGAGAATATGACATTGGAATGGGTCGGTTCATTGCCTGGAAAGCGGGAATACCGGAGATTTGTGGGGGATTATGTACTGAACCAAAATGATATTATCAACCAAACGCCATTTGAGGACCGCGTTGCTTTTGGAGGTTGGTCGATAGATTTGCACCCGCCGCAAGGAATGTATTCGACCGAAAGCGGATCGAAGCATCTGCACGCAGACGGTAACTATCACATTCCTTTTCGGTCTCTTTATTCCGTGAATGTCTCCAACCTGTTATTTGCCGGCAGGGACATTAGCGCGACTCATGTCGCCTTTGGAACCACACGTGTTATGGCTACCTGCGCTGTGATCGGTGAGGCTGCGGGTACGGGTGCTGCATTGTGTGCAGCCAAAGGGGTTACCCCAAGAGAGTTATATCAAAAGCATTTACAAGATTTACAACAAACCATGCTGCGTCAAGATGGGTCCATCATTGGATTAGCCAATGAGGATCCGCTTGATTTGGCTCGCCGGGCTAAAGTGACTGCATCCAGCTATTTGCGGCATTTGGAGGTAGAAACTCCAGCGATGAGGTGTCCTTTATTGCATGATGCCGGCATCCTGTTTCCGGTTGATGCAAGATTAGATCAGGTTGAACTGCTGGTTGATGCAGCGGTTTCGACTACTATAGAAGTAGAAGTATGGGATACGGGAAAGCCTGAAAATTATGTGCCCTGTTCGCTGCAAGCTAAAGCCGCTGTACGAGTGGAAAACGGGGAAAAACAATGGGTGTCTTTTGATCTCGAATGGCTTCCGGATAAGCCGCAAAACGCCTTTATCATTGTAAAGTCCAACGAGGCAATCTCTTTATATTTATCTCATCAGCCTAAAACAGGAGTGCTTTCTTTTATAAAAGGCGAGGAACCTTTAGTCTCCACAAATTTAGAGGATCACCAGCCCGATCAGCCAGTTGTGCAATGGAGCATGAAGAAGCTCGTACGCAAGCCTCTCTGTTTTCGGGTGAAACCGGAAACCCAAGCATACAGCCCGGAAAAAATTGTTGACGGTTATATCCGCCCGTTTGGAGGCCCGCACCTTTGGGTTTCTGAGCTCATGGCACCAGAGATGGAAGAGTATGTTGAGCTAAGTTGGGAGAAAACCGTAACCATTGCAGAAATCCATCTTACTTTTAATGATGACGTAAATGAGGATTTAATCAATCTTCATCATCATCGAACTTCATTTGAAATCATACCTGAATTGGTTAAGAACTACCGTATAGAGGTTTGGGCGAACGGTGAATGGAAAGCAGTGCATCACGAATTGAACAATAGAAAAAGAAAAAGAGTGCATCGACTGGATAAGTCAATGCCAACCAACCGTTTAAGACTCGTGGTTGAATCCACAAATGGCTGCAGCAGGGCGGAAGTCGTGGAAGTCCGGATATACAATTAACTTAATGGATAAAGCACGTTAGGACCAATTAAGTGCCCTTGTGAGAAACTTAACAGTTTCTCAAGGGGCTTATAAAAAACTCTTGACTATAAATGAAAGCGGTGTTATTCTTTTGTTATAGATATTTAAATCGATTTAAATAATATCGGGATATTTGCGTGCGATTGATAGCGAACGAAGGAACGGAAACAAAAAAACAATTTTAACGACAAAATTAGTAATGAATACGCTTGCAACGGCTTAAAAAATTAAAAATATTTTTTTAGTAAAAATTTAAATCGATTTAAATATTAGTTAAGGGGGTGGTTGAGAAATTATATTCTAGAAGTCAGCAGTTGTGTTTGAAGAAAGCATCTGGGCAGTGACGACATGTATTACCAAATCAAACAAAAAAGGAGAAAAATTTTATGTGGAAAAAGAATGGAATATCGTTTAAAAGCTTTGTAGTTGTTTTATTGTTGTTAGCATTGGTATTTCCCGCCGGGCAGCTGCCGCTTCCAGCAGTACAAGCCGCAGCGCCTTCCATTACAGTGGATGCCGCCAAAAGGGAGGGAGTTTACAGCCCTAACGTTGTCGGAAACATGTTTGAATGGGGTCTAAACAACATGAATGGAGCCTGGGCAGAGAAAGCAAAAAATCGAAATTTTGAAGCCGATTCGGTTAATAAGTTGAGATTCTCTTTGTATGACCATTTCACTGGAGGCGCTTTAGATCGTTCCAAATGGACACCTAAATTATTGGCCGGTTCTACAACGGGCAGTTATTCTTTATCAGGAACCAACCTGACCATCAACGGGGGAGCGGACAGCCGTTATGGATTGCTTTCGAGGGATATTCCCAACACAGTCAATCAAGTTACTACGATTAAAGCCCAGTTGGTAAGCGTAACGGGTACGAATGCGTTGGTATCCATCTATGCCGGAAACGGTTCAACTTACACAAATTTTATTGAATTTGGCATTGAAGGCGGGGTCTTGAAGGTTTTTGCCGACGGACAACCGACCTGGACGGGAGGGAGCGCTGTGGCTCCGGCCAATCTTAAAATTACGGTCAGCCATAAGAAAGGCGGTGTACGTGATTTTAATTTCTACTATAACAACAGCTTGGTTTACACTCTAAACGGCTATGCAAACATTGGCGACATATTCCGGGTTTATCTTTACGGATACGGAGCATCAACGACTGTATGGGATGCTGTATCGATTTACAAAAACAATTTATACGCTGGATTTGACGGATCAGCTTTGGAATCCCATTTCACACCTGCATTGTTGGAGGGAAGCACGAACGGAACGCTTGGTGTTTCCGGCGGGCAGCTAACCATTACGGGTACAACAGGAAGCCGTTATGGCGTGTTATCCGAACGCATTCGCAACTCCGCTGTAGACTATACGGAAATTGAAGCGCGCATAGACAGCATTACCGGTACTAATGCGCTCATGAGCATTTACGGCGGAACCGGAAGCGGTGACTTTTCTAATTTTGTTGAATACGGAATAGAAGGCGGCGTTTTGAAGGTTTTTACAAAAAGCGGTGTTGGCAACTGGTCTGGTGCCGGCGTAACATTACCGGGAACACTGAAGGTTCGCGTGACGCCTTATTATGCTAATGGACGAAATTTCCGCTTTTATTGGAACAATGTGCTGCAATATACGTTAAATGAGGTAAAGGATGTACCTAAAGCGGACTTTAGATTATTTCTATATGGGTATGGGTCTTCTACAACGAAATGGAATTATATCAATATGAACCAGGAGCATTTTACTGATGGGTTCGCCCCTCATTTCGAAGGGGGAGGAGGCCTTCCTGTGGAGTGGGCTCAAACTGTTCTGGCAGGGACGACATGGGGAACCTTCTCCATTGCAGACAGCTTATTAACCATTAATGGGGGAAGCGGGGGCCGCTATGGCATCATTACCGAGCCGGTGGTTGATAGTGATATCAAGCCTTATAAAATTTCAGCCTATCTGAAAAGCTACACGGGTACGAATGCCATGATCCATCTCACCACGGGAAGCGGCAGAAATGATTTTAGCCAATTTATAGAGTATGGTATTGAAAGCGGGGTTCTCAAAGTATTTACCCCATCTTCCTCTTGGACAGGCCCTGCTGCAGCCACCCCTGCGTTATTGGAAATCATGGTCGGGCCTTATCTAACGGGAGGTAGAACGATTACCTTCTTGTATAATGGTGAACCTGTACATGAAATAAATAATTACACGGTCTTGGCTGACAATGAATACCGGGTATTTCTATATGGATATGGAACTTCAAAGACCATCTGGGATTACTGTACTTTTTACCCGATCGACAATGGTTGGTATGAGGACGGTTATGATGGCCGGGCGCTATATTCATTGGACGATGCAGCATCCGTTTCAGGAAGATATTCACAAAAAATAACAGTCACAGAGGCTAACGGGGGACGAAAAGGCATATCACAGCAGGATGTGGATGTTACTTCGGGCAAGCAATATCAGGTATCTGTCTGGCTTAAACAAAGCAGTCTTTCTTCTAACGTTCAAATCGCCCTCGGTTCGAGCGCTAATGATTCACCGTCTTATACTGCCTATGCTTCAACAACCCTGTCAAGTATAGGGTCATCTTTTACGAAATATACGGTGACTTTAACGCCGAATACAACAGATAAGAACGCGAAGCTGTTTATAGGAACCGCGGGCACCGGCACTTTATGGCTGGATCAAATTTCCATTATGCCCCTGGATTCGAGCGAGGTCGTATATGGCGGTTGGCGCAAGGATTTTGTGGATCGCCTGATTGAACTCAACCCTGTCGCGCTTCGTTGGCCGGGAGGAATCCTCGCCGATTGGTACAATTGGAAGGATGGCATAGGCAGTCGGGATTTAAGGCCGCCGATGTATTTTGCCCAGTGGGATGCGGAATGGCATTACAACGATGTGGGTGTGGATGAATTCTTACAGTTAAGCGAAGCGATTGGCATCAAGCCTACTTTGAATGTCAATTACGGTACGGGGACCGCTGCCCTGGCGGCAGATTGGGTCGAGTATGTAAATGGCGGGTCTGGAACAACCTGGGGCGCTGTGCGGGTGAATAATGGGCATAGTGCGCCATATGCAATTAAGAGTTGGGAAATAGGCAACGAAACATGGGGATGGTGGTCACCGGGACATACCGATGCTGCTACCTTTGCCGCAGATTATCTAGTATTCAGGGATGCCATGTACGCCAAGGATTCCACCATTAAATTTATTGGGGAAGGCGGAGACGGCAATTCCACCGACCAATCGTGGAATACAACGATGATTAAAAACACCGCAACAAAACTGGATGAGTTGTCGATTCATTATTATTCGCCGCAACCTCTTCCGAAAGCGTACAACGATTTCGATGTCTACAAAGCATCCGTGGCCGCACCGGTATCGATTAAAGATCGATTCAAAGCTACACAGGATGTTATCTTAGACAATTCGGACGAAGATATTAAAATAGCGGTTACGGAATGGAATACGATGTATTTCAATACCCACCAACGCCGTGAAGGAACGGTCGAAGCCGCCTTGCAGGTTGCCGGATTGTTAAATTTATTCCTTTCCGACCCTGGAGCAACCGATCATAATTTCTATTCCATGCTTAATGAATTTTGGGATGGGGGAGCGATAAAATTAGGTTCTCGGGGCAATTATGTGACGCCAAGTTACCATATCCTAAAGCTTTATGCAACCAAACGCGGCGAGATGAAGGTAAATTCAGTGGTAGAGTCCGCAACCTATAATTCCCCTGCGATTGGGAATATACCTGCACTTTCCAATGTGCCTTACTTGGATGCTCTTGCCACACGTTCGCTCGATGGGCAGAAGCTCTACATTTCCGTTGTAAACCGGGATAGTGTCAACACGTATACCACACCAATTACAATTCAAGGTGTAACCGGAGTGAACGCTTCAGCCAATGTTTACACACTCACGGCAAGCAGTTATCTTGCAGAAAACACATGGAAGAATCCAACGAATGTACAGTTGGCATCCACTACAATTACAAACGCATCCACTTCATTCAGTTATACACTCGCTAAAAATTCAGTCACGGTTTTTGAATTTACGATTACAGGATTGACCGCGATAACAGGACCTGTACTTGCAGGGAAAGTTACCACTGCAACTGGCACTCCGATTTCGGGGGCAACCGTGACAACAAATACGGGTGTCCAAGCGGTGACCGATGCGAATGGCTATTACCAGGTGGGCATAGCAGCGGGAACTTATACTCTGACTGCGGTGAAGTCCGGGTACAAGAACAGCACAATGAATCATGTGGATGTTCTTAGCGGTGCTGGAACAACATCGCAGCCGATTGAAATGGTACCGTAATCTAGTTTGGAATCATAGTTAAACTAGTAAAGAGATCCCTGCCCGCTTTGGGTGGGGGTTCTTTCTTTTTTGTGTTCTATCTTACAAATTCATTTCATAGATTTGTAATAGATAGATTCGCAGAGGAGTTGGGGTTATGATTCGCATTTTTGCTATGTTGTCTGTCGTTACCTTTTTTTTCTTTGTTCTTCTGGGGCTTGCCGGACTTATTCAGTCTAAAATCCCCGCTTCCCCGGGTTTTTCTATGAAAGGATTTGCCTCCTCACTTTCCACTGAGTTTTTTTTGGATATGATGGGTATGGAGCTTCCGTATATTAATAAAGGGGAACGTCCTTCTTCTTTTTCCCAAAAAAATGTCTCGTGGTTTGTCTTCAAATTTTTAACCGATGTAAACCCCCACGACCCCAAAAGCTTGATGGCCCGCGAGGTGCCCGGGATGAATAAGGAGCAGATGATTGTATTGGGCGAGACG
>DASWUO010000194.1:0-2471 GCA_036401615.1 Bacilli bacterium
AATTTGTCCTCATTGCTTTAACGAATTAGACGGTTACCGCAGCATTCATGTGGGCCTGAAAAAACCACTGGATACAATAACATTGGAGGAGGAAGCGCTAAGAAAGAAATGGTTAGAAGATGATGAGGATGACGAGCTCTACGACCTGGATCAGGAGTTGGTAGAGCTCGAAACCGGTTATGAGAATTTGCTTGCTTATGAAGAAAATTTGCTTCCCTTTTTAATGGCCCAAGAGTATTCCATGGAGTGTACCATTTGCCGCGAATCTATGGTCTACGCCGGGGAGCAAAAGGTGCCCGGAAACCAATTCATCGCCGCAGTGCCGGAAGGAGTCACTGAGCCCTTCCTAAGCGCACCTTTCACCGTAAAAGTACATGTCTGTCCTACTTGTTTCAAGATGGAACATAGCCTTTCGGAAGAGGATCGGATCCGAATCATGAACAATTTGAATAAATGATGGGGTATTTCAAGTAAAATTCGCATGATAGGGAAGCTTAATGTTTATACATAACAGAAGGTGGCTCCTATGCAGCAAAGCAAACACCCCCCCGGCAAAATCAAGATTGACGGTCAAGCCAGATTATTGCTGGCGGTTCATTCCATGTTTGCCGCAGCTAATGCTCTTTCCGGGACTTTTGTAGGCATCTATATATGGAAGTTGAAGAATGACTTTGCATTGATCGGGTGGTTTGCTTTCTCCAATCAGCTGGCGATGGCTTTAACGTTCTGGATTGGCGGCAAATGGGTCAAAGAACACAACAAAATGAACAGCTTAAGGCTGGGGATTGTTATTGCGGCAATCTTCTATCTTCTGGTGCTTTATTTTCAGAAATCGGCTGTGGATTATGTGCTGTTGCTCGGCATGGTTCAGGGAATCTCCTCCGGTTTCTTTTGGCTTGCCTTTAATGTGGTGTATTTCGAAGTGACTGATCCGGAAAACCGCGATAAATTTAACGGTTGGGCGGGGCTTCTGGCCTCGGGGGCCGGGATGACGGCTCCTTGGATATCCGGGTTAGTCATCACCCAAATGAAGGATACCAGCGGATACAAGCTAATCTTCACCATTTCTCTAGGTATATTTGTGTTAGGTGTGATTGCCAGTTTCTTATTGAAGAAGCGAAAGTCGCTCGGATCTTACGAGTGGTTTCATGCTTTTGCCCGATTACAACAAGAGGGGAATCCCTGGAGGCAGATTATTCCCGCCCTGATGGCTCAAGGAGTGAGGGAGGGGGTATTTGGCTTTATTATTGGGTTACTTGTGTACATTGCTACAAAAAATGAGCTTCAATTAGGCAACTTCGCTTTAATTACTTCCGCTATAGCTTTAGTGAGCTTTATGATTGCCGGTAAAATACTCAAACCGGCAAATAGAAGTATCTCCATGTTCCTTGGAACCGTTACAATGGTTGTGCTTATTGTTCCTTTTTTTTGGGAAGTTAATTATTTCACCCTCTTATTCTTTGGCATCGGGACAGCACTTTTTATGCCTTTGTTCGCCCTGCCTATGACCTCGACTGTGTTTGATGTGATCGGCCAGAATGAAGATAGCGTTCAATTTCGTGTGGAATACATTGTCCTGCGGGAATTGGGGCTGAATGCCGGCCGAATCATGGGAACGCTGCTGTTTATAGCGGTGATCTCCTGGAGCAAAGCGCCTTGGGTTATTAATGGACTGCTCTTGTTTATCGGCAGTGTTCCAGTATGGTCTTGGGTGTATATGAGAAAGCTGCACCGGATAACTTCCCGTTGACTTACGAGTCAAGCGGGCTTAAAGTTTACATATGGCATCTATAAAAGGGAGTTGAGCTAATCATGCCCCTCATGGTCGACAGCATTCTTGATTTAATTGGACAAACACCCGTGGTTCGTTTAAACAAACTGGTTCAGGACAACGATGCCGAGGTTTATGTGAAGCTGGAATCCTTTAATCCGAGCGGCAGTGTCAAGGATCGGGCTGCTTATAACCTGATTAAGGAAGCAGAAGAGAGAGGAAGGCTTCTTTCCGGTGCTACGATTATTGAACCCACCAGCGGCAATACCGGCATAGGCTTGGCTATGAATGCCGCGGCCAAGGGGTATAAGACGATCCTCATCATGCCGGACAATATGTCCAAGGAACGGATCAATCTTCTTAAGGCTTATGGGGCTGAAGTGGTTCTTACCCCGGCCTCTGAACGAATGCCGGGAGCTATCAGAAAAGCCTACGAATTGAAAGATCAAATTCCCGGCAGCTTCATCCCGCAGCAGTTTGAAAATACCGCAAATCCGGATATTCACCGCACTACTACGGCTGTTGAAATTTTGAAGCAAATGGACGGGAAATTAGATGCATTTGTTGCCACCTCGGGAACCGGCGGTACAATTACTGGAACGGGTGAGGTATTAAAACTGAGGTTGCCCCAGCTGAAAATTTATGTTGTAGAACCCCAAGGGTCGCCTGTTCTTTCCGGCGGGCAGCCTGGTCCGCATAA
>DASWUO010000195.1:0-7352 GCA_036401615.1 Bacilli bacterium
TTTTCCCACTACCACGACCACCTTCTAATATTAGTGGCCTTGGAGTTAAGATATTTTCAAAAGGACCAGGAACATATAGTTTCCAGAGGTCGTATCCCATTTGTTCTGCACGGAATTCTCTAAACGGGTTTTTTATATTATCCATGCGAGTTCTTCCTTTCTAATAAAATATCCCAATCAGGTACCTTTCTCCAAAACATGGGTAGAGACCAGTCGGGTATATTCTTATGCATAATAACTGCAAAATCTAAATCATTATACCCTAATAATTCCAACCCAAACTCCTCAGTTATTCCACTAAAGAATTTAAATGCTTCTTTCATTTCTTCACTATCGTGCCAAATGACGCTATTCTCCGAAAAAATTTTATGTTCCTCTTGCAATAATTCAACACAACAAATATTCAAGGAAGGTAAATCTTTTTCAAGTTTTTTTATGTTATCCTCATACCCGATAAGAACAACGTAGTATGCTTTGATATTATTAACTTCACACCATTTGCTAAGCAAATTTCCGTTACTTACTCTGGCCTCATTCCAAAAGTCTCTACATTGATCTCCAGATCCAATACAATCATCTACTATTATTAGATAATCTAGTGAATTATAATTATCATTTATTTGAGTTGAAACGGTTACTTGCGGTGTTGGGATTCTTAATTGTTGTGTTAAAATCCTTGAAATTTGATTTCCACTTTCATATGGTTGATTTGAATCAAGCAAAGGAACAAAAAGAGTTTTATTTAACCGCATACGAAATTCAAATTGTAAATCTTGTTGGTTCATTTTAAATCCAGACGGTACTTGACATGATAACAACACTTCTTTGGAAAGAACTCCATTAAAAATCCCTTCACTTAACATTGCTACCATGTCATTTTCAGAATAATATAATAACTGACTTAGTAGTCGAATAGCATAATATTTATGTAAAAGATCTTCAGAGAAGTTTGCAAGCCAATTATCCACATTGGACTTTTTCAAACCACTCCATTGATTACAAGCAAAATAAAAATTAATTGCCTTTTTAGCCTTATCAATATATTCTTGATGCTGAAATACTATACTATCCAATAAATTGACCTCCTATCGAATATGAATGGATGGAATCGTCTCTAAGTGCTCAAAAAATATATTATTTAATATGTCTTTTGTAATATACCTAGCTGCTACGCCCTTCTTAAGTTGACCAAAATTAATAGTTTTCAGTTTTTTTAATAATAAATGACTTACCTTATCATTATTAGTTTTAATTAAAAATACACAATCGGAAGTTAGTAAATCACTTTCTCTACTACCTATTAAAGAGTATCTGCCACAATATTTACCAACCCTAATAATGACAATATCCCCACAACTTGTCAAGTGTTGTACATTTGGCTTTTGTTGAACAAAACCCAACCTTGCAGGATTAATCATATTTTCTTGTGTAATAGTTGTACTATGTATTACGGGATAACCTACTGAATTATGCTTCATCTCAATGCTCGAAATTTTATTTCTAAGGATTTGAATATCATATTTATTAACATCTAAATTGCGTTGTTCGGAAATGTCCCATCTTCCATTTTTAATATCTTCAATAGAAATTTCACCAATAAATGTAGTTTTATATTTTCCTTTTGAAATAAAAGCTTCATATATTGGAGAACCTTTTAATTGAGAACCTCTTTTAAGTATAATCATTGAGGTATTAATATTTCTTTGACCAAAAGCATCAGAAGGTAATCGAATTATTTTTTCAATTGAAAAATCTTTCGATAAATATAATCTTAATGAGTTTTGTTTAACTGAATTAATTATTCCTGTCGGAATAATTGATGCGAGAACTCCTCCCTCTTTTACAAGAAAAGAATTAAATAACATCATCGTACTTTCTAGTCTAGAATATATGTATCCTTCAAATTCAAAATGATTTGTATACTTGTTGATAAATTCAAGAATTCCACTATTTACTTCTTCGTATTGAAATGGAGGATTTGCAACCACTAGATCAAATGTTAAATTATTAGTTAGAGCTTCTTGAGAGTATACTCTGCCATCTTGCATGATACTACTCTTTGATTTCCCATCAATATCCACACCCACAATGGTAGATTCCGGCCATCTAACTCTAGCCTCATTCAGCAAATTCCAAGAACCTGCACAAATATCTACGATATTGTCAGGAGTCTTTATATTACATTCAGTTATTAATAATTTTGCAAGTTCCACCGGAGTGTAAAATAAACTATAATCTCTCACTATATCACCTTTTACCCAGTATCAAGAACTCCTATATCATGGTACCATATTTTTTGACAAATTTCCTTAAATATCTATAAGGAAAGACAATTTTTGATAATAAACCATTATTGGAATTTTATTATTAGTTATTTAATAAACCCGACTTCACCCTAACTTATTGAATTAACTCCACTAACGGAAGAAAATATTAATTCACACTATAATTCTCGCTATATGTTCTAAATGCTTTACACTTAGCGATTCATTTTTCTGTCTTCCTTTTGGATCATTTCTGAAATCATGAATACTATAACCGATAAACTGATCCAAAGAAAGCCTAAGTTTAACTTCTATTCTGTCTCTGTTTACCAATATTTTCTCAATAATTGAATGCAGCATCATTTTCTGCTTTTCAACCGGAGCGGTTTTGAAAATTTCACTCCAAAGCGGAATGTGCTTCTTTAATTCCTCCAAGTGGCTCATTTCCACCTTTTTTTCTTGAAGACTATTTTCTAAAGTGATCACTGTCGAATGTTGCTCATTTAACTCATTTTCCTTTTGGTCGATCAATTGACCTAATAATTCCGGTTTGAATGAACTTTTGCCTAACAAGGACTTTGGTACTTCAGCATTCAAAACGGTTAATTCGTTCGACTTTATTTGAATTTCATTCTTTAATTTCTTTAGTAACTTCATGTCCCCTTCAGCTGCTTTTTTTGTAAGATCGTCTATTTGTTTGGAAAAGTCTATTTGTTTCAGCTGGTCTAAATACTTAAAAACTTCTTCCAGCACTAACCCTTCCACCTTGTTTTGTGCGTATAAGGTCTGTCCATCACATGCTTTCCCGACTGCTTTACCACTGCATCGATATTTTACAGATACCTTCTTTTTACGGGTGCCGTCCTTGAGTTTGTAATCTTTATTGCAATAGGTTGTTGTTAATGGGGATCCACAGTGTCCGCACCGCACTAATCCCACAAAAATTAAGGGACTTTTAGAAATATTGTAACGGTGGACGCCTTCTTTCTTCATTTTATCAGGGTTGCGTGAGCTTCTGATTTCTTGAACTTTTTCCCAAATCTCCTCATCAATAATGGCTAATTCCTGGATTACTTCCCTAGACAAAATCCATTTATCTTTCGATTGTACAGAAAAAATACCATCGTCATTTTTCCTTTTAGCATAAGCCATATATCCTTTATAGATTGGATTTCTCAAACTGTAATTAACCACACCGATCGTCCATGTGCCACCCGTTCCAGTTGGGACCTTATTTTGATTTAAAAGCTTTGTTATCCTGTTGCTGCCGTAACCAAATTCATAGACACAATTGAACATCATCCTGACGATCTCAGCCTGTTCCTCATGAATCTTTAATTTAAGCAGTTCTTTGCCCTTTTTATTCTTCACGCCAGAATCAACAAGATGGTACCCATATGCTGCAGTACCACCCCTGAACAAACCGTCCTCAACCATTTGGGAATGCTTTTCGTTCACTCGCATGGAAGTTTTCTTGCTTTCGCCACTGGATTGCCAGAAACGAATATAATTGATTAGGTCGTCACTATGATCTTCAAATTTTTGACGGCCTTCCTTAACGGACCAAAGTTCAATCCCTTTACGGTCAAACCACTTCATCACAAAAGGTGTTTCATCATCCCTTCTGCCTAATCTGTCATACATAAAAACCAATAAGATATCGAATTGCTTTTGTTCTGCATCCACTTTGGCCCGCTGAATTTCATCCCGTTTACTCGCAGAAACCTTAAATCCTGAGATCCCTTTTTCTATATACTCTTTTACAAGTACCCAACCTTGTTTTTCAATAAACTCGTTACATGCCCTTCGCTGCATGGGGATATCGTCCCCGTCCAACTGGCCTTTCGTTGAGACTCTATAAAAGGCACCTACTCGCCTTTTCGTTGATTTCATGTTAACAGCCTCCAAGACAAATCACCCCTTCGTTAGAATTGTACACTGTGCACATTAGCTCGATTAACCTAAAGAGTCAACTTCATTTTTTCGATGGCTAACAAAACCGTATTCATATATTCCCTGGCTAAAATATCAATGATTTCGTCTTGTAATTCCTGCGATTGTTCCTGCGAAAAGTGTAGAACGATCCACATTCCATGTTTTTGACAATATCTCTTTATGCCCTGTGATTCTTCATTATTAGCAACGTTTTCCATTATCACGCACTCCTTCATTGTAAAAATTTCTCCCCATACATTATGCATTTTTAGATCACCCTTTTTGGTTAATAAACAAAAAATCCGCCACAGGGACGGATTCAAGAGTGAAAATTATAATTTTATTTATTGTTCACAAATCTGCAGCCCCTAATCCTAAATGAAGGGGCTGCAGGTTTGCTGCTTTACTTAAAACTTCGAATTTCCTTAACACTTTATTATCATTTTTCTGGGAATCCTGTAATCTGATCTTGTAACTTCGAATCAAAAATTGCTGCTGAAAGATGAATGCCATCAATGAAGCCCCGACGGTACAAGGCTTCTTTCTCTAGGGCAATACAATAATTCAATTGTTCATCCCAATGCTTAAATAAATCTTGCTGTTCTGCACCCATACCACCTTTTAAAGCATCAAATAATTTTTGAGCCTCGCGCTTCATTCTCTGAATTTTTGGATCCTGCTCTGCAGCTTGGTCAATGTCATCAAATCGTCTTTGCATTGCAGGTATCATCCAATTCGGACAATTCATCATTTTCTTTCACTCCTCACATAGAATATGGTGTCGATCTTACCGTCGCTTAGGAAAGACTGCAAGGTCTTCTTTTATGTGGGGAGAGGTTCTCTTGATCGGTCTTCTTCCTTACCGACGCTCTTCAGACTTCCAATCTATTTTTTTATGATCAAAATAATCCACGACCTTTTCGACCACCTTGCGCAGTTCACCTTCTGGAGGTCCGCCATCCCATCCTCGGTTATCGTGAATTCATGATAATCGAGGTTATCACTGATTTCGAGTTATCAGGAATTATGGATGGAACACGTCGTAATGGCGCATTTCCACCCATAAATTCGTGATAAGCGTTTAGTTATCTTAGTCCGCATAGCTGTTTTAATAGATCCTCATCATCCACCTTGTAACGTTCCGCATTTAAGTATTCGCTTAGCGGACTGTCCTCCGGGATAGCGTTAGCAATGGCTTGACGTTTGAGTTCTGTGTCAGCGTGGGCGTATATGAGAGTGGTATCCAGTTTCGAGTGTCCTAACCACTGCGATACGAGCATTAAATCTACGCCGCTTTGGTATAGGTGCATTGCTCTCGAATGCCGAAGCAAATCCAAAAGTTTGGATTTATTTAGAAATCAAAACTAAAATAAAATCCAAACTATCGAGTAGTAATGAAAGAAACCAGAGGGATCTGAGCTATATTAAGTTTGGATTTTATTTTGAATTAAGACTCATATATGATCACGCTAGGAGGTGTTCATATATGGATTTTACGCATTTACAACAGCATTATCATGAGCTATTGGATTACATTGAAAAGGAGGGATACACAGAAAGCTATATCCGACGTATACATGAGGATATCAAATGGATACTAAAAAATGAAAAGTTTAGAGCCTGGCAATCTTATATCGATGTCTATTATGACCGGGTACAGAAATCAGAATCTAAACTGTATAAGAAGAACCAAAGGCTAGCATTTGGAGCCATACAGCAATTCGATCTTTATGGTGAATATCCGAACAGAAGAATCAAAAACGGTTTCATAAAACGAGGCGCTTATTATCAGCTTATCCCAGAATTCAAGGAATTTATAGATTTTTACATGGCATCAGATAAACTTCGCGGTCTTAAAGAACAGACCATTTATGGGAATGCGTCTGCCGCATCATCTTTCCTCTGTGCCATGCAGGAGAAAGGCTTACAAAGTCTCGACTGTATTAATGAAGAAGATGTGCTCTCCTTTTTTCTTGACAGCGAGGGTAAGGTTGCTAAGTGTAGTAGCTACAAAAAACAGATAGCGGCTGTTTTCAAAGCGGGGATTGGCTGGAAAGAAAAAGAATGTAAGATTATCCTTGCCTACCTTCCCCCAATACGCCCCAAAAGAAAAAATATCCAGTTTCTCACATCAGAAGAGGTGGAATCCATCCATGCCCTGCTGGATGACAAAAATTCTGGCTTATCATTACGAGACAGGGCAGTTGGTAAACTACTATTCTTTACAGGGATGAGAGCGTGCGATATCGCTGAGGTGGAACTTAGTTCCATTGAATGGGATGCTGACGAGATACATTTCCAGCAACAGAAGACGGGACAACCGCTAGTTCTTCCTCTTACAGCAACTATTGGAAACTCCATTTATGATTATCTTGTAAATGAACGGCCCAAAAGCAACGATATTCACTTGTTTCTTAGCGAAGTTTATCCTCATTATCCGTTTAAAGCCGGTGCTGTCTGGCATCAAGCAGCCAAAATTTATAAAGCCGCTTCTCTGCGGCAGAAAAAGGGCGACAGGCGTGGAACGCATCTTTTTAGGCACAATGTCGCGACATCTCTCCTGGGTAGTGGAATCCCCCGACCGGTTATCAGTCAGACGCTGGGACATTCAGACCCCCATTCATTGGATCCATACCTCCATGCTGACCTTGTGCATCTGAAAGAATGCGCGTTGAGTATAGAAGCATTCCCGGTAAGTGAGGGGGTGTTCTGTCCATGAGCCCGTTCAGATCTGGTTTTTCAAAGCTAATAGAACGCTTTATTGAATACCGCAAGGCATCTGATTCATGGAATGAACCGTGTTATGGGCTGAACATCAAGCTTTTCGACCATTTCTGTGCTGACAACAATCAGTCGAGTACGGTACTGACACAGGAGATGGTTGCTGTTTGGTGTGCCAAAAGGGATACCGAAACAAATCGCTCATATGAAACCAGGACAAGGGTCATCAGGACGTTTATTGATTACCTAAGATGCAGGGATCTTACGGATGTCGTCCCTCCAACCGCCCTTAGGCCAGAACCTCAAATATACACCCCATATGCATTTGAGGAGGATGAGTTGAAACGTTTCTTCCATGAATGTGACCGTATTCAGCCCTATCTTGGGAGGCGGGCATCAGTCGTAAGGAAGTTCACGGTTCCCGTCTTTTTC
>DASWUO010000196.1:0-3607 GCA_036401615.1 Bacilli bacterium
CTCGATCGTCTTACGCTTAAACTCTTCATCATAACTTTCACGTTGCTCTTTCATGACACACCTCGTCCTTATTAATAATAATATCTATTATAAAGGTTGTTCCTTAAGGTGTGTCCACTAAAAAGTCTAACATCAATTTAGGCCAAATAGAGGAATGGAGTTCCGGGAGGCTGTCAATTTAAGAAGAATCGACAAAATAGCGCACTCCAGATCCTCAGGATGACAAAATATCTTGAATATCGAAAATATGAATTGACTTTCCCAATAAAAGATATTATCATTTATATATAAAGATATTATCTTACACAGGCGGTGTTTCTATTGAAAATCACAGACGTTAAAACCTTTATCGTAGGGAATGATTGGAAGAATTGGGTGTTTGTCAGAGTTGAAACGGATGAAGGCATCCATGGCATTGGTGAAGCGACATTGAATGGTTTCGCTAAAACGGTCGAGGCAGCCATTCATGAGCTTAAACGTTTTATCATCGGAAGGGATCCGTTCGATACTGAGAACCATACGCTGCGGTTATTGCGCGAAGTCTATTCGGACGGCGGTCAAGTCCAAGGGGCGGCACTTGCCGGGATGGAGTACGCCTGCTGGGACATCATGGGGAAGGCGACAAACCAGCCTGTGTATAAGTTAATCGGCGGCAAATGCCATGATCGCTTGCGGGTTTATGCTAATGGCTGGTATCGCGGTGAACGCACACCGGATAATTTCTACCAAAAGGCTAAGGAAGTTGTCGACAAAGGTTATACCGCGCTAAAGTTTGACCCGTTTGGTGCCGCTTGGAGAGCCGTGGAGCGTGCAGATTTTCATCTCGCCATTGCTTCTATTGCCGCTGTGCGGGATGCCGTAGGCCCGAATGTGGATATATTGATTGAAGGCCATAATCGGTTTAGTGTTCATACGGCCTTACAGTTTGCCGAGAAGATGGCACCTTACGAACCTACTTGGTTTGAAGCGCCGGTTCCGCCCCAGAATATTTCTTCCATGGTGGAAGTGGCCCGCAGAAGTCCTGTTCCTATAGCGTGTGGAGAGGATTATTATTGCCGTGAACAGTTTGCCGAGCTGCTCAAACACGATGTTGTACATATCATTCAACTGGAACCGCAGAATTTGGGGCTGACCGTTGCTAAACAAGTTTGTGCAATGACCCATGCCCATAACGGGGTTACTGCTCCCCATAGCGCTCAAGGGCCTTTATGTTCCATGGTATGCTCCCATTTAAACACAGCGACACCGAACTTTTTCATCCACGAGATTTTTGATGATTTTAATGCCGGCTGGACGAAGGATATTCTAACCCACTCCGTTGAAATAATTGACGGTCACATTACCGTATCCGACCGCCCGGGCTGGGGTACTGAACTTAACATGGAAGTGGTCAACCAACATCCGTATAACCCAAACAGCTACCTGCCGCTCTTTCGGCAAGGTTGGGAAAAACGCAATCCTGTGGTAGATTAAGAAGAGCATTTCATTGAGTTAGAAAAAAATGGTCGAAGGAGTCTGTCATGAAAAAGTTAGCCCACGAATCCATACTCGAGCAGATGAAGAATAAAATTGCCGCAGGAGTATGGAAACCTGGGGAACGTTTGCCGACGCTTCACAGCTTAACTAAAGAGTTTGGTTTGAGTATCTCTTCAGTTCGTGAAGCGCTGCGTATTCTGGAGAGCCAACGAATTGTTTCGATTGAACACGGCCGGGGAATGTTTATCCGCAACGACCCCAGCCTGTTTGACGATTCCGGAAGCAAAATTCGTGAAATGGAAAACAGTTCATTGATTCATTTGTTGGAAGCGCGGTTAATCCTGGAACCGGAATTGGCTGCGCTTTGTGCGGAGCGGGCAACGTTTCATCTTACCAAGCAGCTGCGGCAAATGGCTGAAGAGATGGTCGAAGAGCGGGCACGGGGGAGTAACTTCTTCTCAACGGATTTGTTGTTTCACCAGACGATCGCTGATGGAGCAGGCAATCCGGTGTTGGCGCAGATGTTATCAGCCATTTCTGACCTTTCTGCGGCCGGTCGAAGAGAGACCAATAAGTTACCCAATGCGAGCATCAAAGCTGCCAATTTTCACATGTTGATTGCCATCGCTATTGAGGAGCGCCAACCGGAACAATCCCGCTTATTAATGAGAAATCATATAAACGATATGATTGTGGCCATAAGAAATCAACCTGCAAGTTTTAATAACTAAGCCTCCCGTGTTATAATTTTGCTTAGCCAAACACTCAGGTAAACTGTGTGGATTGGCAGCAAGTTTCCAAACAAGCGGAGGTTCTTTATGGCGTGGTATGAGCAAAGCTTTGGCCAAGATTACTTAATCGTATACAAACACCGTGACTTTCAGGGGGCGTTCCAAGAGGTAAAACAAATGATCGATTGGATTGACCTGCCCAAAGGGGCTCGGATACTGGATTTATGCTGCGGGATGGGCAGGCATTCTCTGGCTCTTGCCGGCCTTGGATATCATGTAACCGGAGTGGATCTCTCGGAGGTTCTTTTAACTGAAGCCAAGCTCTCGGATACTTCTTCGCAGGTGGAATGGATACGCGGAGACATGCGGAATGTCCCGTTAAATGAGCGTTATGATGCGGTAGTAAATTTGTTTACTTCTTTTGGATACTTCGATACGGATGAAGAAAACGCCTTGGTTTTGAAAGAAATGGACAGACTGCTTATTCCACAGGGAAAGTTTGCAATGGATTTCCTTAACCCGGCCTACATCGAAAAAAATCTGGTTCCCCAGTCTGCAAGGATAGAAAACCTCCTACATATAGAAGAAACACGATCAATAGAAGCAGGCTTTGTGAAGAAGACAATAGTTTTAAAGGAAACCGGCCGCGAAGAGAGGGTATATTCAGAACAAGTAAAGCTTTACCACCTCGAACAATTCAAGGTTATGTTTGCTGAGACAAGTTTACAAATTGACGCAGTTTATGGACATTACGACGGGCAGCCTTATGATACAGCATTGTCCCCAAGAATGATTATGGTTGGCCACAAAGTGGACCCGGCCACTCAGCCACAAAACTTTGTTGAAGGGATCACCCCATAATGAACATAATCACCCGGCACACCGATACAATTACGCAGATCAAAGTTCCCCTGCCTTTTCCCCTTAGATGGGTCAACAGCTATTTAATCCGCGGCAGCAACGGGTACACTTTGATTGATCCGGGACTGCATACACAGGAATCAGAAGCGTGTTGGACCGATGCCATGAGAGAAATGAAGATCACTTTCAAGGATATTGAACAAGTCGTCTTAACGCATCACCACCCCGATCATTACGGAATGTCCGGATGGTTCCAAGTGCAATCTAATGTTCCGGTTTACTTATCCGAACCATCCAATCAATTAGCTATTCGATTATGGGGAGAGGGACAGACTTTAACGCAAGAACTTTATTCCTTCTTCCTGCGCCACGGAATGGATCCCAGCCTTGCTGCAGAGATGATCCCGCACATGAACAGCTTTATTCCGCTTGTTTCTCCCCAGCCCCAAATTACGCTTATAAATGAAAAAAAGCTTATTCGGTTAGGCGAAACCCATTACAATAGCATCATGACTTCGGGTCATGCGGCCGGCCACCTG
>DASWUO010000197.1:0-11969 GCA_036401615.1 Bacilli bacterium
TTACCCTAATGTCATTGCTACGCTGCAAATCGATCTTTTCACACTGACTAAGCAATTAGAAGATTATCGCCGCAACCGATCATTTTCCAGCATGGATGAAAGACAGCTGAATACCCGGATTAAATCGTTCGAAGAAGCCATCACTGAATTTTCAGATGCGATTGATCTTCTGGAGCAGAAGAATTAAGGGTAAACGCCTGAAATATAAATGTAATCTTTTTTCACCCTGGCTTCATCTGGTTTTAATACTCCCTTAATCTCGATAGCCTAATATAAAGGTACCCTCTCTTTTATATATTGAAGCAGACCCGAAACCTTCTACGGTTCACGGGTCTGTTTCTATTTAATGATCATGCCTCCCTTTCAATAACTGCGGGTAACGTACGGGTGCTTACAATTCCTTGTGCCAGATACATTGTCAACAATCAATTGTAAATTAAAATCTATTGAAATTATCTCCATGTTTCTCTATACTTGAGGAATATATAAGTGCCACTATTGTAAGAAAGGTCATAAAGGTGAACCCCTTGAGCCAGAAACAGAACAAAGGACAGAACCCCAACCCGTTTCAATTCAAGAGCCAGGAAAATCTTTCGCTGCGGCAAAGAGCGGCTGCGGATATAAGGCTTGCGATTATCAGCGGTGAATTGAAGCCTGGCAGTAAATTGAAGGAGCTGGAGATTTCCGCACAAATGGGGATCAGCCGCGGGCCTATTCGAGAGGCGCTGCGGGATTTGGAAGCAATGGGGTTGGTGATCTCCTCTCCTTATAGGGAAACCGTTGTAGCAGATGTGCAGAAAGAGGAGGTTGTAGATTTGCTGGTACCAGTGCGTCTTCAATTAGAGCTTTATGCGATTAAATATAATTTGGCGAACTTTGACGAAACTTTTCTGCAAACCTTAAACACGATGATCTCGAATATGAGACTGCATGCCATCAAGAATAATTTATTCGGTCTTGTAGAAGAAGACATTCGTTTTCACGAACATATCCTTTCTCTGAATGACACCGCCTACACCCAACAAATTTGGACAGGTGTTGTGAATCGGCTCAGGCTCCATTTTATCAAAAATACCCAGAAGTTCCCCAATTTAACCCGCATTGCTAATGATCACGCGATTCTGCTTGAAGCGCTCACCAGTAAGAACTTTGAGCATATTTCCAACTTATGGACAGAACATATTTCTCATGAAGATTCACTTCTCTGTTTCTCTTGAATAACCATAACATTGTATAATACTATTAAAGATGCCAAATCGCACGTGATGGAGGAACCTGTATGACTTTATGGATCAACCCGGTCACCTACACCCTGTTTAAAGATGAAGAAGAAGCCATGAAATGGTGCAAATACTGGGGATTGCTTTCGGAAAAAGCCGCTAAACAAAAGAACTTCAGATACAGGGGCCAGAATATGGACGAGGCCTGTGAACTGGTCGGCTATGCGGATCAAGTAACCGCGGTTATTCAAGTAGGTGAGCAATTGCACTGCATCCATCCCTCCTATCTGAAAGAGCAGCAAGCAGGCCGGGTGGTAGTGAAGATTGATGGAGATGGCGAAGAATCCAAAAGCGAAGATGTATCGAAGGATGAATCCTCCGGAGGACAAATAAGCGGGCAAGCAGAAAAGTTTGAAGAGATCTTTGCAGAGAAGGTTGCGGAAGAAGACGGCTTAGAGAAGGTAAAGAAAGCGGAGAAGGTTGAGAAAGTCGATAAAGCAGATAATGCGGGAAAGGTTGAAAAGCCGCAAAAGAAGGAGAAGAAAGCGGCACTTTCCCTCCCGGAAGGCAAGGTTGCCGTTGAAGCCGTTCTTCAAGCTTTTGCCATGGTGCCCAACCACTTTACCGAGGAAGACGATGAAGTCGTTATTTTTGAACAAGTCTTAATTCAGATCGAATCCGATGCAGGCAGGGAAACCATTCCCTTGGAAGCTGCATGGTCGAGCTACAGCAACACTTTGAAAAAATTCGATTTGCAGATTGGAGACCACCTTAAATTCGAAGCCAAAATCGCCCAAAAAAAGTTAACCAAGCACCCTATAAAATATAAGCTGAACAACGCCGCAAAAGTCACTAAAATATAGTCAAGACGAGGGATTGCAAGGAAATTAGAGGAAGTTTCTTTTACACTGCCAGCTGCTGGAGGGACTTATTGCGCAGTGTTGCATTAATCAGGGCTAGTTGTGCAATAATTATGACTTCTTCAATTAATAATAAGGCAGATAAAGCAAGTTGTGCAATAGTGAAGAATGGTCATTCCCAGTTAGAGCATAACTTTGCAATAACAACCTGAATCATAAGGAAAATATTAAAGATTAATGAAATAAAGATCAACTTTATAAGCAGTTTCTTAAAGGAGAATATTGGATAGTGAAATATAAGCAATTCTTGGAAAGTCGAATATTGATTATTACAGCTGTGGCGGCAGAAAAGGAAGCAATCTTGCGGGGCCTTCACGGGAACGGCAGATTTGAGGTTCTGGCGGGAGGTGTAGGGCCAGCAACTGCCGCGGCAAGTACCGCAGCTGCTCTTGCAGATGGCGGGTACGGTTTAGTTGTAAATGCAGGCATTGGCGGCGGATTTGCCGGGCAGGCTGATGTGGGCTCTTTGGTTGTAGCGAGCGAGATTACCGCCGCCGACTTGGGAGCCGAAACTCCAAGCGGCTTCCTCAATGTCGATGAATTGGGCTTTGGCTCCTCGCGTATCCCTGTCAATTCAGATTTGGCTGCCCGAGTGGTTGAAGCTTTTAAGTTGGCCGGTTTGACGGTTCACATGGGTCCTGTGCTTACTGTATCAACAGTAACAGGCACCGCTGAATCCGCCGCAGAGTTGACAAAACGAGTGCCCGGGGCGACTGCAGAAGCTATGGAAGGTTATGGTGCAGCCATTGCAGCTCAACTTCACGGGATCCCCATCTTGGAGATTCGTGCTATCTCAAACCTTGTTGGTCCGCGTGACCGCGCCGCTTGGCGCATCGAAGAGGCTCTACATGCGCTTGAAGCTGCCAGCGCTATCTTAGGGGAGGTGTTATAAGCGGCAATGATAAAAATCGCTTATTCACCCTGTCCTAACGATACCTTTGTGTTCCATGCCTTAGTGCATGGACTGATCCCCGGTGCACCGGAATTTGATGTGACTTATGCCGATATTGATATCACCAACCGCTGGGCTGCAGGAGAAGGATATTCAGGTGACTTGGATAACTCCCCGGATAACCCGGTTCGTTTAAGTGGCTCCAGTAACACAGATAGCCTAGGTGGCTTGGGCAACCCAGTTCGTCCGGATGTACTCAAGATCTCCTTTGCGGCTTTGCCCTGGGTGCTGTCAGAATATGCGCTGCTCCCATGCGGGGGAGCGTTAGGCAGAGGTTGTGGGCCTTTAATTCTCACCAAAAACAAGTCAGCCATATTAACTGGCCGAAAAATCGCCGTACCCAGCGAGCGGTCAACCGCCTATTTATTATTCCGGTTGTGGGCAGCGCAAAATGTACCCGGAGGCGTTGGAGAGATTGTAATCATGCCATTTCACCAAATTATGCCGGCCATTCGCGATGGTTTAGTCGATGCCGGACTTGTAATCCATGAAGCCCGTTTCACCTATCCTTCTTATGGGCTTCATCTCCTAACCGACTTAGGAAACTGGTGGGAAGCTGATTCCGGACTGCCAATTCCACTGGGAGCCATCATTGCCCATCGGTCATTGGATCTTGCAGCAATCACCGGATGGATTCGCGCCTCAGTTGAATATGCTTGGGCTCACCCGGAGGTATCGAGGGAATACGTCCTGCACCATGCCCAAGAAATGAACCCGGATGTAGCCCAAGCGCACATCGATTTGTACGTAAACCAGTTCACCGCAAACTTGGGCGAAAACGGTTATAAGGCAGTAACAGCCCTGCTCAGCCGTGCTTCCCGAGAAGGGCTTGTACCTGGGATGAATCCTACAACGCTATCTATTATGAAAAGTCTTTTCTAATTCAGACCTGTTAGCGGATTAATAACACATCGATGCCTAATTCCAATTGACTCCAAAGACGATCTGCTGTCATTACAGGGCAGCAAAGCCTGCGACCGAGAGCTAAACAGGCCCGATCACCAAGTGACAATCCAAAAGCGCGGGTGGGTTGACGGAGAGTACCTGTTAATTCGGCATCTTTGGAACTAAATGATTCAAGATGCACCCCCGTTAAATGAAATAATGCTAAAGCTTGGGGGGTTGGAATTCCAAACTCGGCTTGTTTGGATAGCACCTCCGCTAAATTGACCATCGACATAACACAATTAGCTTCCATCAGTCGTTGACTTACCACTTCATGTCCGGTTTCAAGATGAACCAACGTCAAATAAGCCGAGGTATCCAAAACAATAGTTAGGTTACTCATCTTCAGCCTCTTTACGTCTCTCTGCTATGATCTCTTCTGATAATTCCCGTCCATTTACCGAATATTTGGCCATCTGTTCCTGTACATAAAGAATAGCTTGCTTGCGGGTAAACAATACTATGGCGCCTTTGTCCATATGCAAAATCAATTCATCCCCTATATCTATCCCAAGAGCTTTACGATGCTCCGCAGGTATCACAACGCGGCCGCCTTCTCCAACTTTAACTGAAACATCATTCATCTGCCACCATCCTTATATTATGCCATATATTAATTTAAATGACATATTTCATTATACAATGCCACATGATGACTTTCAAGACTAACGAAAAAAAACTTCAAGTAATATAATTACAAAACTGCATACCCGACCTCTATTATTTCACTAATGTTGAATGCTATGATATTATTCAGATTCTACAATATTCTTATGCAGGAATTCCCTAACGATTATCGAAATTGTTCATAATGATTATAGTAATTGATAACGGTGAATTATTCTTAATAGACTGGGGGGGCTCTTCGTGAGTGCAGGGAAATCCAAAAAACGTTTTGGCTGTTTGACTGTTTTGTTGATTGTTGTTCTTATCATTGTGCTTGCTTGTGTTGGTTTGTGGACACTGGTTCTCCATAAAGGCCCAGGGAAAGCAGCCAGGGAGATTATTTCGGGCCCGGTGGATCCGGCAGCTAGCAGCGTAGTTGAGAAGGCTTTAATCGAAAGAGGCGTTGCGGGAGCAAAGGTAGTTATAGCACCTCTGCCGGACGATAAAGGAAATATCGTGATCATGGTGCTTGACCCAACAGACGGTTTCCAACCCTCAGCGGGGCCGGAAGGGAAACGGCAGCAGGCGTTGAACGCCATCAAACAACTGGTGGAAACTAACTTAAAAGAAAAGTTAAATTTGCAGCGGGTTGGTCTTGAATATCAGGAAAACGGAAAAGCCGTTGTCGCCCTTACAGCTCCAATGGATGCCTTGGAAGGCTTGGCTAACGGCAAGATCGATGATGCCCAATTCCTCGCCGATGTGGATGTTAAGTTAAAGGATATCCTGTATGTGAAAAATCTTTTTAAATAAAAGTATGTTTATTAAGGACGGGAGGATGAAAATAATGAAGTTTCTGCGGAACGGTTGTTTTATTTTGTTACTCTCAGGTACTCTTCTTATATTGCCTGCTTGTACAAAACAAGACTTTAAGGATCTTGCCGATATAGCAAAAATGTGGGCAGCCGCACACGATCTTATGGATGACCAAGGCAAACCTAATTATGTCAATATAGGAGCCCGCACTACTTTTGGTATTTCAACAGGAGATGCGGAGGCCGATGCGGCTATTGACGCCGGGGCGGTAGTGCATAATTTTCAGGAAGCTGAGAAGTTGAGTAACGAAGGGAAAAATCGAGGCGATATTAAAAAAGTGGACGCCGCCATCAAATTGCGTCCGGGAGAGTTTACTTACCGCAACCAGAGAGGATCCATGGATTTTTTTGAGGGCAATCTTACAAAGGCTGAGAAAGACTTTGCCGAGGCCGAGAAGTTGGCCGAAAAGTACGGAAAAGTCTCAAGGTTAAGAAATATTGAGAGTAGAATAACTTCTCTTACCTATCAGTTTAACAAATATATTCAGAATCTCGCCCATCCTTCCGCCGATAATGAAGAAGAAATCAAATCCAGATACCATAAGATTATGTCCGATTCCTTTTATGAACGTTATACGTTTACGAAGGATCCGAGTGACCAAATAAGGGCCGGCAAACATAAATCGGCCAGTGAGCGGTAAATTACATCTTATGGTATTCACCGGGAAATGTTGCTAGCTGCCTGAAGCCGCGAAATAGAGGTCCACTGCTTTAACAAACGAAGCGGAGAATTTATCCTGCCTGCCCTTATCCTTGAGCAGCTTCAAATCTGCCGAATTGGTCAAAAAACCCAACTCTATTAATATGGAAGGCACCTTATTCATCCGGTTTACAAAATAGTTTTTATTCTGTAAGCCGCGATCTTTACTTCCAATGGCTGGTTGTATGAAGGAGTGGATCGTTTGCGCTAATCTCTTGCTGTCTGCAGAGAAATGATTCTGGTTGCCATCGTAATCGTTTCTGGCATTATAGAAGACAACTGTCCCTCTAAATTTCTTGTTTTCATTGGAGTCTGCGTGAATCGAAATGTAGATATCCGCCTTTACTTTCTCAGCGAAATTCACACGGCAGGTTAACTCTTGTTCCATTCTTCTATAAACTGTACAGGAGTTCTTCTCGCCTCTGGTTAAGAAAACGGTATACCCCGATTTCTCAAGCAATGCCTTTGTTTTGACCGTATACTGCCAGACTAGCTTGCTTTCATATGTTCCATCAGCTGTGATGGCCCCTGGATCACGTCCGCCGTGTCCAGGATCAAGTACAACTATTTTGTTCTTGGAGGCCATAATGTCTATATTTCCTTGCTGGATCACCAGAAACTGCTTGGATACGTATCCTATAATATGGTTATATTGGATTTTCGCCCACTCTTCCAATTGTTCTATCACTTCTACCTTGGATCCATTAGAGAGCTTGTCCAAGATTTCGTCATGGGTCGATGGACCCTTACGAATATTAAGATTCCCGCTGGTAATCTTCACGGTTCCGATCCATTTCAGGTCCGCGGCTTCTTCCGTTGAAGGATCCGGAGTTGGGGTTTCCTTTTCTGCAAAAGAATGTGCGGGTACTAAGAGAAATGCGATTACTAGAATAATAGAAAGCGTCTTGTTCATCTTCATCGGTGTGTATTCTCTCCCTTGTTGCCAATCTTCTACATCATTAGACGCAAAAAATCTCAAAAGGGTGCGAATCTTGTAACTTTTTGTATATAATATTAGTAGCGTTGATAAATTTACTTGAGGGAGAAGACATGGTTGCTAGGCCCTGATCTCCCTGCTAAGATAGCCGCGAACGGATTGGGCATACTCTTGTAACACGTGTGGAAGCTCGGATATCAAAGGATGCAGCTTCTCCCTGTCAAACAGCCAATACTCTTGAACTAGAGGCTTTCTGAGTGAAATGAGTTGAAGCAGGGTTGGAGCCAAGCTTTGCGGGAACACTTCTTCCTGCCGCAAGATTTCAACCATATCTTCATAGCTGCCCGCGTCTCTCATCAGAAAGCCATCTATGATCATGCTTCCTACATCCGTAACGGTCTCAATGGCTAAGTGCAGCGACCTCTCCTGGGCTAACATCCTAGTCAGTGAGGGCCCTGATCGCTGCGTATCCTGCTGTATGGTTTCCATGGCTTGAATAATAACAGGGATAAATTGCAGCCTTTGTTCAATTTCCGTGTGTTTTACATAGTACATAAGACTTGACCTCATTCCTTTCGGTGCTGAACCCGGCTTGTTGGCACAGCGAGTTTAGGGTCATCATGTCACACCCCTATACTATTGATAGATCATACCTTTTTGATCAAATCTGCAAACCTAACAAAATCCTCCAAGTGCTGTTCAATAATACTCTGAATGATTTCTAATTGAACTGCGCGGTAATCATGAACCGCAATGTTGCGAAATCCAACCATCGCTTTCATTCTGAGGCTTATTTCGTCATTAATAATCAAATTTACTCTTAACATCTCAAATACGTCTCTACTGGACTGGGGGACTCCGTAACCTTTCTCGGATACAACATGCATAGCCAAATCAATAGCGGCTTCACAAGCTCTTTGTAGATTAAGAATGATTGAGTCTTGTTTGGTATAATTGTTTAGGTTAGCTGGTTTACCATCATATTCTTCACGAATTCTCTGGATACAGCGTTTGATGCTCTCCGTTTTATTGATGATTATGTCTGTGGTCAACATCAGTTCCTCCTGTAAATCCAAGATTTTTAAGGATCTCGCTTCTTTCATCATTCAGAAAAGCGTATTCTTTTAATGCCCTCATGAAAGCATATTGCCTTGACATAGGCTTATTGTCTAATAGGATAGCCCCATTGCCGATGATTTGAGCTTGGAATACTGTGTTTGCTTTTTGAAAATCAATTAAATCCACTTCTCTGCCAAGAACCCCCGCCATCTCCTGGGCAACCATAAAAAGCTCATAAGTAGAGAAAGTTTTTTCTGACATAAACGCAATATCTACATCACTGTCTACCCTCAGCCTTAGAGATGCAGCGGAACCGAACAGAATAATGCAGTAGGCCTCCACTCGTCCAGAAAGGTGTTCTATAATAAATTTCTTATGTTCTACCGATAATTGTCCCATGTTTCTAATTACTCCCAATCAAAGTACTTGTAAATCGAGTATACCACAAAAAAACTGCTTCTGTATCGGAGGAACAATACCAATGCGAGGCAGTTTTTTATTCAAAATGGTTCTAATTTAAAAATTACTGAACAGTTTCAGTTTCGGGATCAGTTGCAGGTTCGCTTGGCGCTGTGCTCGAAGACTCAGCAAGAACCGGCTTATACTCGGCTCCAACATAGGTTACAGCTGTGACCTCCGTGATGACTTGGGCGTACATTTTGTCCGGATCGGGCAGGATCGGCTCCGTGTGGATGATTGCCTCCTTGCCGTTAAACTGAATGGAAGTGATGCGAATGCCGTAACCGGGATGAGGGGCTTGGGCAGTAACGGTTACCTCTGTTACTTTATCACTGACAGCTTTACTTGTAAGGGTTATGTCCGTTAAAGGACTAGGCTGAGGCTCCGATTGCGGTTCCCCGGCTGTGTTGTGCACAAATGCTCTGGCTTCATAAACCCACCCCGCTGCTTCTCCGCGGATCATTTCTGTTTGGGGTTGGAATTGTTGGTCGCTGTCAAGGGAGACAATTTTCGAAATCAATAATTTTTGGATGCTGTCTTTATACGGCTTACTAATCTGGGCTTCATCCTTAATCTCTATGAATATTTCCGGATAAGCATGCTGGTTGTTCGCTTCAACGGCCCTAAACAAATGATGGGCGAATTGTTCACGTGTCATGATTTGCTCCGGCTTGACATCCTTCGGCACATCCAATCCGTTCACATTCGCTATGACGAAGGCATTGGAATACCATTGCCCGTCTTTCACATACGTGTAGTAGTCACTGGCCAAGGGCTCTTTAATGAACGAGAACCGCGCAAGGCTGACATCCAGACCTTTCACAATCATCGAAATCCCTGCTGCATAGGTCAACTTTCCTTTCGGATTAAACTTGTCGTTGCCTATTCCCGCTATAATCCCATCATCTTTCAATGCGTCAATCTTATCTCCATTCTTGGCAGACTGCGTATCCGAGAAGGCCAGGACCGTATAACCTACTGTAAAAAGCAGCAAAGCCGATATCACCAGCATTATCCCATGTTTTTTCACGATGATCACTCCTTGAATTTTATTTGATATCTACTAGACGTGTGATCTTCCCGATAGGTTGCGATAAAGATTGGATACTCGATTTTTAGGGTATAAACATAGAAGAGTACATCATTTTAAGAAAAAGAGGATGGGTTTGCTATGAAGCTTTATTTTGGAATCAACTTTGAAAAAGGAAACGAAATTTTACAACAGCGGTTCATCAATTTTGCAACGGCCTCCGAGAATAACATAGTACATCTTACGGATCTTATTTCTTCCGCGATTTATTACGGGAACCAAGCGGAGATAAGCGACACGACCACGGGGAAGTTTTATTTGTTCCAGATTGAATTAGACGAATTGGAAATGCAGCCAGTTCTCGACAAACCCAACACCGTAATCGTTGCAAGAAATCTGGCCTTGGGTTCGGACGTTATTGCTTATGCGGTTTTACCGGTTACTACCAACGAAGAGCATGAATTGAGCTATATCACCAAGGAAAGCGTGAAGTTTCAGAACGATGCTAATCCGACCATTCCCGCCAGCGTGGAACAGATTGTGTGGCAGGAATTGAGTTATTGAGCCGTAGAATGGTTTTTTCGCCGGAGTCTCCCGTTTATAATAATTCAACGACTTAACAATTCATGTTATACTCATTCATATCATCCCCACTTAACTAATAGGAGCAATCACATGGACATTACCGAAGTTCCAACACACTTAATCGATGAGGATATCCATCAACCCCGGTATCAATTTGACGAAGAATCACTGCAGGAATTAGTCAACAGCATCGAGGAGCTCGGCCTGTTGTCTCCAATTAAAGTGAGAACGACGAGCAGCGGCAGATATACGATCATCTATGGAAACCGGCGGTACAAAGCGTGCAAAATGCTGAACCGTCCATCGATCCCCTGCATTGTATCCACCGTAACCAATGAGTTGGAGATATATCTGGAACAGATTGCCGAGAATTTAACACGCGAAGGCTTCTCCCCCATAGAAGAAGCAGAGGCGTTCGAGAAGGTGTTGAATGATCCGAAATTCAGCAGCTCGACCAAATACCTCTCCAGCAAGCTGGGCAAACCTGAAGCTTATATTAAAAATAAATGCGATCTCCTGAAATTTGGCCCTGCCGTAAAAAAGCGGGTTGTTAACGGTACAGAAATTAAGAAAGACCGGTTAACGGAAGACCAGTTGATGCCTATAAAAGATTTGCCGATCGAACATCGCGATCCTTTGGCCATGATTATTGCCAGAGACGAGATGCCTGTGAGTGATGTTAAGAAAATTGCCCGCCTCTTCAAAGATAAAGACATCTCCCCCGGGACCAAGGATAAATTATTGTATAAGTCGGGAAGCGAGCTGCTGGAAACCTGGTCTGTCTTTGAGCAAAATCGAGCGGAGAGGGCCAAGCCGACCCCCCCGAAAGCAGCCGCAAGCAAGGAGACCGCGGTAAATGTTAAACAGCATGAAGAAGAACCCCCCCAACTGTCGCCAATACCGATGTTAACTGAATCCACTTCACTTGAGAGCCAGTTGCAGCAGTTACTTCGTGCCCTGCCGGCACACAATCCATTGCAAACGGAAGTTTTACAATCCTATGAAAAGATCAACGACAAAGCAACTTTTTCTAACAATGTAGACCTGCTCATCGAAAACCTGGAGAAGCATCTGACGGAATGGACAAAGCTTAGGAACACGACTCAAACTTCTCAATAGCACTGCATAATTCCCTATATTATTATATAAGGTTGTACAGGCAATAAACAAGCTGACCCCCATTGTACCCGATTTGGGCCGAATCAAACAGGTGAAATTAATTTGTTTCAAAATATAAAGTTTGGGTTAAGTATATTACACTATTGTTTTTTCTACATGCATCCCACAACGAGGAGTGAGTTAAACACCATGAAAATTACAGCAAACACCCGACTGGAACGCATCTTGCCCATCTACAAGAACGAACCCTACTATTCGGAAAACCAACACAGTTTCCAGCAATCTTTTCAAAGAAATCAAGAACAGCCCCGCCAGTATCCATCGCAGGAGCTGATGAAAGATATCTTGGAAGGAATGGATCACTCTTATTTGGGACAACACTTGGATACCTTTGTTTGAAGAGGATAGCCCCTTGTGTACAAGGGTATTTTATTGAGCTTACAAACTGTGGAAAAACCGACTCCTTTCTTAAGAAGGAATCGGTTTTGTTTATGACAAATACGTTCGATATTGTTTTATATAGGCTTTATATCGGGTTATTGCATAACCAATCGTGGTTATT
>DASWUO010000198.1:0-7846 GCA_036401615.1 Bacilli bacterium
AGGATCTTACCCGCATTTCCAAATCGATTCGCGATGGTGATTTTTTTCAGAATGAGGTGCTCCTCGGAGCCATCCGTTATGCCAAGAACAGTAACCAGAAGCTGCACCTGTACGGGTTGCTTTCCGACGGAGGCGTGCACAGCCATATGGATCATCTGTTTGCCTTGTTGGATTTATGTAAAATGGAAGAGTGCAGCGATGTCTACATTCATGTGTTTACGGACGGACGGGATGTAGTGCCGGATAGCGCGATGGGGTACATGCAAGCCCTGCTTTACAAAATCGAAGAAATCGGCATCGGCAAAATCGCTTCGGTTCAAGGCAGGTATTATGCCATGGACCGGGATAAGCGCTGGGACCGCTCAGAGAAAGAATACCGGGCTATGGTATATGGTGAAGGCCCGACGAACACAGATCCGATGAATGTAATTGTTGATTCTTATGCAGCTGAAGTTTTTGATGAATTTATAATACCTACAGTTATTGTGAAGGAAGACGGACATCCGGTGGCTACCGTGGACTCGGAGGATGCGGTTATCTTCTTCAATTTCCGTTCGGACCGGGCGATTCAACTGTCGCAGGTTTTTACGGTCACCTCCTTCAGCGACTTTGACCGGGGGTTAAGAGCACCTAAGAAGCTTTACTATGTATGCCTAACCTCGTACAGCACTACAATTGAAGGTTATATTGCCTTTGTGCCCCGAAGCTTGGACAACACCCTTGGGGACGTTCTGGTACAGAACAGCTTGAAGCAGCTGCGGGCCGCCGAAACGGAGAAATACCCGCACGTGACCTTCTTTTTCGATGGGGGACGTGATTTTGAACTGCCTGGGGAAACACGGATTTTGATCAATTCACCAAAAGTGGCGACCTACGATTTGCAGCCGGAGATGAGCGCTTATGAGCTGACCGAAGCCGTGGTTAGGGAAATTGAAGCGGAGAAACACGATGTCATTATTTTAAATTTTGCCAATCCGGATATGGTAGGCCATTCCGGTTTATTGGAACCTACTATACGTGCCATTGAAGCAACCGATGAATGTTTGGGCAAGATAGTGAGGGCTGTTCTGGCCAAAGGCGGCGTTGCCTTAATCACGGCGGACCACGGAAATGCGGATATTGTACGGGACGAACAGGATTTGCCGCATACCGCGCATACGACCAACGTCGTGCCTTTTATTGTGACGGACATTCATGCTACAATAAGAGACGGCGGCATCCTGGCAGATATTTCCCCAACCATCCTGAGGCTGCTCAAGCTCACCAAACCCGCTGAAATGACCGGCCGCTCCATTGTTGTGTAAGCCAATGGTCAAATAAGCCGGAATGGAAAATAAGGTTCAAAAAAGACGCTATGCAAAAGTGTGGTGAATGGTAGGGCCAGATAAGGTCCAAAACGATACGTATTATTAAAGTGCCTTCCATTTTTACGGTGTCTGCAGCATTTAAGGTCTCAAAAGAGTCTTATATCGAAATAATTGAGTATTTTTTTGCAATAGGGTCTAATCGGGATGTTATTGCCACGCCCTCCTGCAGGATCACGCAGAAATGGTTTATATAAAATAAAAGGAGTGTTAACGCAACAATGACAACAATAACGGAAATATATGCACGCGAAGTACTCGATTCCAGAGGTAACCCTACAGTTGAAGTTGAAGTATATTTAGAGTCCGGCGCCATCGGCCGCGCGATCGTGCCTTCCGGCGCATCCACAGGAAAACATGAAGCGGTTGAACTGCGTGATGGAGACAAGAAACGCTATATGGGCAAAGGCGTATTAAAAGCTGTAGCCAACGTCAACGAGACCATTGCCCCTGAGCTTCTGGAGTGGGACGCACTGGATCAGCTGGGCATCGATAACAAAATGATCGAATTGGACGGGACACCCAATAAAGCCAAACTCGGCGCTAATGCGATTCTTGCCGTATCTATGGCGGTAGCCCGTGCCGCTGCTGCAGCTTTGGAGCTTCCGCTGTATGTGTATTTGGGCGGATTTAACGCAAAAACCTTGCCGGTGCCGATGATGAATATCATCAATGGTGGTGAGCATGCCGATAACAATGTAGATATTCAAGAATTTATGGTGGTGCCGGTTGGGGCAGTCAGCTTCAAGGAAGCATTGCGTACAGGGGCGGAAATCTTTCATACCTTAAAAGCGGTTTTGAAGGAAAAAGGAATGAACACCGCAGTTGGCGACGAAGGCGGATTTGCGCCAAATTTTGCTTCCAATGAAGAAGCGCTCACTACCATCATGACTGCGATCGAACGTGCTGGATACAAGCCGGGTGTAGATGTATTCTTGGCCATGGATGTGGCTTCAACGGAATTTTACAAGGATGGCAAATACCATTTGGAAGGTGAAGGCAAGTCCTACACCTCTGCTGAATTTGTTGATCTACTGGCGTCATGGGTGGATAAATATCCGATCATCTCCATTGAAGACGGCTGCTCCGAGGATGATTGGGACGGTTGGAAGCTGTTGACTGATAAGCTGGGCACTAAAGTGCAGCTGGTTGGGGACGATCTGTTTGTAACGAATACGGACCGACTGGGTGAAGGCATTGAGAAGGGCATCGGAAATTCGATTCTGGTCAAGGTCAACCAGATTGGTACCTTAACCGAAACCTTTGATGCTATTGAAATGGCCAAATGTGCCGGCTATACCGCGATCATCTCCCACCGTTCGGGCGAAAGCGAAGACAGCATCATTGCCGATATCGCTGTGGCGACGAATGCGGGCCAGATTAAGACAGGCGCACCTTCACGAACCGACCGTGTGGCCAAGTACAACCAACTGCTGCGCATCGAAGATGAATTGGCTTATGCTGCGAAGTATGCGGGTGCTAAAGCTTTTTACAATATAAAAAGATCATAAAGGTCCAAATGGAAGTTGTATTCCAAGGCCAATTCTGATACAATGAAAATATTGTTTTTCGGGAGGCGTTATTGTGGATTCATTAGAATTGGTATTAAAGATCGTGTTAATTGCAGTTTCGATAGGTTTGATCACCGCAGTATTGCTGCAGAAGGGCAAGAGTGCAGGATTATCCGGAGCAATTTCCGGGGGTGCCGAGCATCTTTTCGGGAAGCAGAAAGCACGCGGGTTGGATTTATTCTTACAGCGTTTAACCATTGGGTTGGCTGCGAGCTTTATTATCCTTTCCTTGGCTGTGTCTTATATTGTTTAATAGATCACTTGAACCTATGACTTTTAAAAAGGACAGCAGAGGGGAATACTAAGCCTGCTGTTTTTTTGTTGGACTTAAAGGGTATATATCATTATTAAGAATAAGGAGTTTACATGATGACGGAGCAGGAATTGCTTGATTTTATGCAGGAAACGGCGTATAAGCCGATGACGTACCAGGAGTTGGAGAAGCAGTTTAAGCTTGCGAGCGCAACAGAATTCAAGGCGTTCCTTAAGCTGTTGACCGGTTTGGAGCAGAGCGGGAAGATCCTTCGAACCCGTACAGACCGCTATGGTGTGCCGGAGCGGATGAATTTGCTGCGCGGCAAGCTGCAGGCTCATGCCAAAGGTTTTGGATTTCTGATCCCCGAGGATCGGGCGCAAACCGACGTTTACATCAATGCCAATGACATGCTGGGGGCGATGAACGGGGATACGGTGCTTGTACGGACCACCACCAAAAGTGCAGCCGGAGGCAGAGTGGAAGGCGAGGTCGTCAGGGTCGTTACACGGGCGAATACCAAGGTCGTTGGGGTGTTTCAGAATAACGGTTCCTTTGCCTTTGTGATCGCGGACGATAAACGGATTGTGAAAGATATTTTTATTCCGCAGCATGCCTTTATGGGAGCACAGGACGGACAGAAGGTCGTTGCCCAGATTGTTCAATATCCGCAAGGAACGGATGCTGCTGAAGCAGAAGTGATTGAGATTCTTGGGTTTAAGGATGACCCGGGTGTGGACATCCTGTCGATTATCCGCAAGCATAACCTGCCGGAGGCTTTTCCGGATGAGGTGCTGCAGGAGGCGGAAGCCATACCGGCTAAGATCAGTGAAGAAGACCTCAAGAACCGCAGAGATTTGCGCGATTTGCGCATTGTGACCATTGACGGGGAAGATGCCAAGGATTTGGATGATGCGGTTCACGTGCAGCGGCTGCCTAACGGCAACCTGAAGCTGGGCGTACATATAGCGGATGTCGGGTATTATGTTGAGGAAGGTTCGCCGCTTGACCAAGACGCTTATGCCCGCGGATGCAGCGTGTATCTGGTAGACCGGGTTATTCCAATGCTGCCGCAGCGTTTATCCAACGGGATCTGTTCGTTGAATCCGCAGGTAGACCGGTTGACGATGTCCTGCGATATGGAGTTTGACGCCGACGGCAAGGTCGTAAACCATGAGGTATACACCAGTGTGATTCGCACAACCGAACGGATGACTTATACCAATGTGCGCAAAATTCTGCAAAAGGAAGAGCCGGAACTGCTGGAGCGCTATAAGGATTTAATCGAGGATTTTTACCTCATGGAAGAGCTGGCTATGCGGCTGCGCAGGGCACGGATGAAGCGCGGGGCCATTGATTTTGATTTTACAGAATCGAAGGTTATTGTAGATGAACAGGGTAAGCCTGTTGATATTATAGCAAGAGAACGGTCTATTGCCGAGATGATTATTGAAGAGTTTATGTTGGCGGCGAACGAAACCGTGGCAGAGCATTTTCATTGGCTCAAAGTACCATTTCTCTATCGGATCCATGAGGATCCGGATGCGGAGAAGCTGCTGCATTTTATGGAATTTATTACGAACTTCGGTTATGTGCTGCGGGGCAAGGGGAACAATTCGGTACATCCGGGCGCACTTCAGGCGTTATTAGAAGAAATTAAGGAAACCAAGGAAGCTGCGGTCATTGGTAAAGTGCTGCTACGTTCAATGAAACAGGCCAAATATGATTCGCAAAGCTTGGGGCATTTCGGCTTGTCGGCGGAATTCTATTCCCACTTTACTTCACCAATTCGGCGTTATCCGGATTTGGTTATTCACCGCGTGATGCGGGAAGTGCTGGAGTCGGGGAAATTGTCCGATAAGCGTCACGATTACTTAAGCAGCCGCATGGACGATATAGCTAAACAATCTTCCGAACGGGAGAGAGTGGCTGTTGAAGCGGAGCGGGATACGGATGCTTTGAAGAAAGCGGAGTTTATGCTCGATAAAGTGGGAGAAGAGTTTGAAGGGATTATCAGCAGTGTGACCAACTTTGGGATGTTCATTGAACTGGCTAACACCGTTGAGGGTTTAATCCGTTTGAGCGATTTAACCGATGATTATTATCATTATCACGAGCTGAAGCATTGTTTGATCGGTGAACGCACTTCGAAAATATTCAGTATCGGCGATGAAGTCAAGGTTCGTGTCGCGAGAGTGAACATTCAGGATCATACCATAGATTTCGAAATGGTCGACATGAAGCCGCGGATGAAATCCATGAGTTTTGTCGGCGGCCGCGGGACTGCCGGTAATGGCACAAGTGCAGGGCGAAGGGGCAAGAATGGCGGAGTAAGCGGAGAATACACGGGTGTAAAGCGGGGAGCCAAAGGCGGTTCCGGTAAAAAAAGATTAAACCCGGCGGCCCAAGCTTTCGGCAAAGCCAACAGAGCCAAATCCGGCAAAAATGGGAATGGCAGCAAGAACGGTGCGGCTGATAAAAATGGTGCTGTCAGTGCAGGCAGTGTAATGGGTACTGGGACTGGCGAGAATGGCACTGCAACCGCAGGAGCCCCAGCAGCAGAGAGCAGCGGCTTCAAGCGGGCCAAGAGCTTTATCGGCGGAGGTTCCTCTAGTGGAAGCAGCAACGGGGGCAGCAAGAAGAACGGCCACAAGGACAAACCGTGGCATAAGAGCAAATCTGCCGGCAAGGATAAGGGCCCTTCGGGCCAAGCCAATGCAAGCAAGCCGCTATGGCCGGATTCACCATCGAGCGTGGCAGTGGCAGAGAAAAAACGCAAAAAGAACACGAAGAAGGATTAATCTTATTATCTTGATTTTGTGCTGTGAAGTTGGTACAATAAGCCCACGGTATGCCCATTTAGCTCGAAGGAGGGGATCTCATGGGGAAGGAAACCGAAGGCAAATTACTCGCGCAGAATAAGAAGGCTTCCTTTAATTATTACATCGAGGAAACCTACGAGGCGGGTATGGTGTTGACGGGTACGGAAATTAAGTCGGTTCGGTCGGGGAAGGCCAATATCTCCGAGAGTTTTGCGACGATTCGTAATGGGGAAGCTTATATTCATAATATGCATATTAGTGCGTTTACTCAGGGCAACCGGTTCAATCCGGATGATCCTACGCGGACCCGCAAGCTGCTGCTGAAGAAATTCCAGATCAAGAAGCTGCTGGGCTCGGCCAAACAGCAAGGCTATGCTATAGTGCCATTGAAGATTTATGTGCGCAACGGCTTTGCCAAGCTGTTGATCGGGGTAGGGCGCGGCAAGAAGGAATACGATAAACGCGAAACCTCGGCGAAGCGGGATGCGGATCGTGACATTCAACGGGCTCTAAGGGAACGGCAGAAGATAGCTAAGTAGCTTTGGGCGGTTAATAGATATTTGAATTTAACCGTCTGTTGGGCAAAATCGAGTCGCTGCTAAGTCATTAGAGCTATACTATAGAGTGTCACCATTTGTTATCGATTTTATGATTGGATAATTATAGTCATATAGCAATGTTGCTGGGGGTCGCTTTACTTTTGAAGCGGTGCCCTTTATAATATCAAGACACAAACTAAACCATCTATGTTCAGGTGCATTTAGGATTGTGGGAGATTTATTCATGGGGGCGTTCTTGGATTCGACGGGGATAGTTTGGTCATGAGTAGCGGGTAGTGGGGCCGCGTCCACTTTAAAACGCTAAAGCCTATTAAATGGCAAATCACAAAACAACTACGCATTAGCAGCTTAATAACCTGTTAGCGTGCTTCTACCTTGCATCGTCCATGTGCCGGGATAGGGGCTAAACCTATAGTGGAATACGCTTCGTGGTCTCCGCCTGGGGTCATGAAGAAGAAGACAATCAGGCTGACCCAACGCGCAGCCGGTTACGGGGCGACGCTCGGGTGACATCAAATCCGTCACTACACCCGTAGAAGCTTATGTTGCGATATTTTCGGACAGGGGTTCGACTCCCCTCGCCTCCACCAAACCTCATTAACCTGACCTCACGCGGTCAGGTTTTTGTTTGTGTGGAGGTAGGGGGAAAACCCCTAACGGGTTCGATCGCTTGGACTGGAGCAAAGCGGAAGGAAACCGCAATTGAAATGCTTCATCTATGATCGTCTTGCTCTTTTTTCGTGCGCTAGGCAGCGTATCGACTCAAGAGTGAAAGTCTCTAGCACGCCGCGAGGTGGCGGTGCTGATCAATTGGTAGTATGAATGGAGTCAAATGATCGTGGGATTTTGTGTGATAATGCTGTATGTATAGGAGTATAGCAAAGTGGAGAGGATGAAGGTATCAAGTATTTCAGGAGGCATTTAGCTTATGGGGTTTGTGGTCATTTTCATCATGGCTTGGTTAGCTGTATTTATATTCTATTCAATGGACAAAAGCCTATCGATTATTGAGAATACGTTTGTCTTTTTAATCATTTTAACGATCTGGATAAATATATCCTGGGTGGTCGGGGAAGAACTTAAACTAGTAGGGTTTACCAAGGAAGGACTGCCGTTCGCGGGATTTATTTTATATAAAAGTATAGTAATCCCAATGATCTTTGTCATTATGTTTAACGTGGTCTACAAGGTGAAATCCACTGCATCAGCTATAGTGTTAATGGGAGTGGCTTTAGTAACCATCCTTGCCTTGAATACGTTAATGCTTTTATATGGG
>DASWUO010000199.1:0-7543 GCA_036401615.1 Bacilli bacterium
TTTGTGAAGCAAATATCGTGCCAGATGCAATGCCAGAATGTTTAAGATATATATTCCGATGTAAACGAGTAGCGAATACCAGAGCCGCCATTCTTTGTACTTAAATACATGTGCCAGTTCAGCGGCCCATTCCAAACCCATCGTCAAAAAAGACCACCCCCCGATATAAAGAATAACACGGGATCCTTTCACTTCCCACTTATCATAAAAGTGCAGCATAGTATACGCTACCGACGGATAGGAACTAAAATAAAGCACGAAATCCGTAATTTCATATTTAGGACTGTCATTTACATCGTAAAGATCGTAAGGCGGGACACCGATCAAAAAATCGACGGTCTGGCCCAGAAAGACGTTAAAAAGCAGGATGAATGCCGTCAAGGCGGGAGGAAAACGCTTTGGCAGGAGCAGAACGATAAGGATCACTGTTGTCGCCGTAAGTAAAATGAACCATTCATTCAGGTCGAATCGTTCAGGCGGGTATAAGATCATGCACTAGCCTGCTTTCTCAGCAAATTCCGGAACCACAGGATAAAACAAAGCGAACCGATGAGTATGATGAGCCATTCGATAAATGAGTACCCGATATGCCAACGCTTGAACGTAATGAAGCCGAAGCGGTGAAACAGCAGTTCAATGCCGAACATACCAAGAAGCCATCCTCCTGTCATCAACGCTTTGAGGAAAGGGGACACGGCCGGGGAAAAATACGAATACAACAACCAAATTGTGACGCAAGGAACGATAATGAGCAGGTTTATGTTCAGAAACCAAAACACGGAAACTTTTCCCGTAAGCTGAATCATCCCAAGATTAAACGTAATCATCGTATAAATCTGCTGAATCAAAGCGGTAATGACCATGAAATAAGCAATAATTTCAAGCGGACTGAAGATTTTCCTGATAAAAAACAACGTAGACAATCCAACCGCAGACAGGATCATCATGATAGTAATCGGAAGTGTCAAGACCCGGACCTCCACATCTATTTGCATTTGGTAATGGATACAAGTTATTATTACCATTTCTTGTATTCGAAATACCACATGGAGTTGGTGGAGTTTGTTAGGGAATGCGAACTTTATCATACACATCTTGATGGATAATAAGTCTGGATTGGTCAAGCAATTGATCTATTAAATCATTATATTGTTCATCAATAAATAATAGTTCCACAAGTTCTTTAACCTCTTCAAATTTCTCATAACCATGATCAATTCTCTCCGTTACCATGGCTATACTAAAGCAATACTTGTAGTCTTCTTTAAAAGGCTCGCTAATTTCGCCTTCAGCCAGCAAAGCCGCCCGATTGATCAGACTATCATGATATACCAGATCTTCCTTCCGGTTTTGCGATTCAAATCTATGTTCTTCATAGCCAAAAACAGCATCGTTTCTCCCTGTTATTTCTTTCGCAGCTTGTTCGAAGGCATCACGATCATTCAGTCTTTTCTTGAAAAGCTCTACTTCTTCCAATGCCTTTGCTTCAGTCGGGAGATTTTCACTTGATTCCGTGGAATAATTGACAAATAGCCTGCTGACCGTTATCGTGTCCTGGATCTTGAAATTTCTTTCCTTAATAGTTTCGTAATACATCACAAGATCATGATCTGAATATACGAATCGATCTTCTGCAAGAGCTTTCTTCAAATCTATGACCATATTACTAAATACATAGTTAAAATAAGTTTTTTCATCATATTGCTGTGGACCGAAGATGACTTCTTTTCTTGCCAGACGTTCCTTACGGACTTTATTCTCCTTGTTTAATTGCTCTAAAAAAGCCTCATAGCTTAGGTCATCCAATACTCCCATTTCCTTGGCCAACATCTGTTGAACCTTTATCCCCGTCAGATGTTTCAGCGCCTTTTCCTTTAGAACTTCTAAGGGCACCTCTTCACCAAAGGTTTGCTGCCAGAAACCCTTATGATTTGCATCCGCGTCATGCTTCTCATGGAAGTATACAATGGTTTCCGTCCTGTGATCCATCATGCCCGCCTTAAACTCATGAAATAAAATCGGTTCGTCATTCACTTTAGCCACGACCCATTGATCATCTTCTTTGGAAATCGGGGATGTTGTATTTAATACAAGAATAGAAGCAATCGTCAATATAACTATTAACGAGGCTGCAACCGCTAAAAACCCCAATCTCCCTTTGGCCATTTTCTTCATTCCTTACTTATAAAATTGCAGTATCGACACACCGACTGCCCGGTCTGCCGATACTGCTTGATGAAAGATTTACTGGGTTACTTGAACATCGTCAAATTTTGCGGAACTAGAAGCCATCCTGAACCCGATCTTACCTGATGAAAGTTGGGTAGTACCATTCGTCCAGTTAATCTTTTCCACTCCGTCCAGATACCCTTTAACATTATTTCCTGTAACCACCGCTTTCAATGTATAGAATTGGCCTGTGTTTACAGTATTCGCCACACTGCTTAGAAGGGTTAATGTCCCGCCTACACTCTTATATAACTCCACTTTGTTGCCATTATCATTCAACCTGAACATATAGAAATTTGATGCGTCCGCATATCGAAACAATATCCCCACATTGCCATTAGTGCTATTCAGTTTTACCTTTGCTTGATAAGTATAGTCAACCCATGAGCTGTCTCCCGCGTAAGCAATGGCTGTCCCTGATGTAGAAATCTGTGAATAAACCTTCGTTCCATCCGTCGCTATACTCCATGAACCGCCGACTGTTGTCCAACCGACAGCATCCCCGTCTTCAAAGTCGTCTTGAAGCAGAGTGCCAGGGGGTGGAGTTGGCGTAGGACTAGGAGTTGGACTAGGAGTTGGCGTTGGATCGGATCCCGAATATTCATGCGCACCGCGATCAGGGGTACTGTTATAAAGGGTGTTCCCAAAGAAGTCCTTGCCGCCGTTACCTGAGATGCTGATCCCGGAATTGATAGCCGGCGAACTAGACTGTAATTTGTACCCACCGGCCGTTGCCCGGCTTGTAGCACCACCTGGACTTACAAACAGCGGATCTGTGGTAATTTTGTTTGGATCACTGGGCTGACTAGCGTTGGTTCCATAAAACAGATTGTTACTGTATATGGCCTTACTGCTCGTGGAATACCCGCCACTGGCCAAATTATAAAATATATTGTTTGTATAATATACCTTGCTGGTACTGCTGCTGACACTTGTCAATGCAGTGTTCTGCGATAAAGTTCGGTATATGACATTATTATAGACATATACGGTTCCCGTGCCTTGGATGAATTGAAAAACCCCGTTGTTTATGTCCAAATCATTCTGGGAAATATTGTACCTGAAAGTATTTTCAGTAGTGTCATGCATGATAAGCAATGTCCCACCCTGATTGTTATGGCTGTAATTATACTGATAGATACTATTGTGGACGAACTGGTCAAAATCCCATGGTTGTCCGTCAGCATTAATTCTCTTCGTATCAAATCCTTCATTGTACTGGAATATAGCACCGGTAGTATAATATGCCCATTGAGCCGCCACGACGGAAATCGTGTCGAGATAGCTGACAATTGACGTATCTACAGTACAGTAGGTCCCGATTTTGTTGGTCGTGTTATATTCAACGAGCGGTGATAGGCCCGCCCTTACAAGGATGCCATCTCTGTGGATTTTTTCGACATAATTACTTCTCATGATAAGATTTGTAAAAGCATCATATTGGTGTGTCCACGAGGAATTGAAATAGGCGTCCGTCATTGTTTGTATACCGGTATCGGCCACATTGATCACGGTATTGCCTTCGATCAGGACGTCGTTCCATGTGCTTTCGGGTTGGGTATTCGTTCCTCTGGCATGGAAATTGATCCCGCCGGTTCTTCGATCCGTACCGAACACATCATGGACATAAACGCCCTTGATATAAATATGTTGGAAATTTCCTGCACCGGTTCCTTCACCGACAACAAGCACACCATTTCTTCTCATATCCGTTGAATGCTGGCCGCTTGTGATTTCCAGATTATTAATCTCCCAATACGATACATTCTTCAATCTTACACCAAAACCCTCGCCGCTAACGGCCGTATTCCCGAAGTTGATCACCGGCTTGGCTCCTGTGCCATATTGGTTTACAACAATAGGACTTCCGCTGCTTCCTGAACCTTTCAGATCGAGATATTCACTGTTCCATACCGAACCTGCCTTTAGAAGAATGACGTCACCGGGACTGAATGTCACTGTGTTGACTTTCCCCAAGGTTTTCCAAGCTGAACTTGAGCTTGTCCCGCTGTTAGTATCATTACCGCCAACGGAGTCTACATAATAAGTTGTCCCCACCGCACTAACCGTTGAGAACGGGATCATGCATAGTGTACTAAATGCCAGTATGAATGATAACATTGCCGACACTGCTTTTTTTGCAGCATAAGTTTTCATTAAAAGCTCCTCCTATTAAATATAAAATTGTAAGCGTGAACATTTAATTTATCGCTGTCAATCCGGATTGACTGTGATTGATTGTTAGTATAGAACATTCCGGCTTCAAAGGCAGTGTACTTTATCCACTCCCTGCGTGAAAGTTTTTGACTTCTTATTAACCCTTTTCTTATGCCTTATAATCGCTGGGGCTTTTACCGACGTACTTTTTAAACACTTTGGAAAAGTAAGCCCGATCCGAATAGCCAAGCGAATACGCCACATTCTCCACCGTTTCGTTTGGTCTTTGCAATAGTTCTATAGCCAGTTTAATTTTGAATTGATGTACATACTCCGTGAAGTTCATTTTTGTTAATTTCTTGAAATACCTCGAGAAGTAACTTGCATTTAAATGAAGATGGTTGGCGATATCAACCGAAGTGACGTTTTCGAATATATGCTCGTTAATATACCGGTCAATCGTCAATAATGCGGGATCCTTGACAGCATTGGTTTCATGCTGGTCGTCCTCCGTTAAAAAATAGGAAAACAAATTTTGCATAACCTTAAGCGTCTCCGCGTACTTGCGGGTTTTGTCAAGGTAGAAGTAAATTTCTTCGTCTATGGGGCAATCCATTTCCTTGGACACGGTTCGCACAGCATGAACGCACTGCCATATAAACTTCTCCGGATGCAGCTGATGATGCTCCCCTTTCCTTTGGATATTATGAATCGCGATGTCCGCATTGATTCTATCCCTCTGTAAAACAGCTTCTACCCATTGCCCCAACTCCCGATCCAGCCATTGCGGATCCGAAGACTGCCATTCTTGGAAAGGTGGTTTTTCAATATTGTTCAGCCAATTGTTGTCGTAATAAAACTGATGCTGTTTGTGTTGAATATTCAAAAACACTTTCCCAAGGTGACTGGCCGTCACCGGGCTTCCGTGATAATACACCGTAAATTTCACCTTCAAATAATGTTCTATTTTCTCAACAACCTTATGAAGATATTGTAAGAATGGAGCATACTGGCCTGGAGCGTTTTTTTCAACATTCAGCACGAAGATGATCTGCTTTTCTTTATATAACACAGGATTCATCACCCCATGATATTCCAACGACAACTCATTAGCGATATTGTAAGCTCCGTAAACGACTAAAGGCAGGTCTTTCAAACGAAAATGCGTTGTTAAAGAATCCAAATTAACGAATCCTACAGAAATAAAATAGAATAGATGAGGCCAATCCAGCCCTAAGCGCCTTCCATAGGTCAAGGTCTCCTTCACATTGAATCCCCTGAACATGCGATCTAAAAACTCTTGCTTCAGAATATCTTGATTTCTTTCCATATCCTGCCGATAGGAGAGTCTCTCAAGATTCATTTCCTTATTCTTTAAATGTCCTATCGCCTTTTGCAAACTTTCCGTTAACTGCTCTTGGGTTACCTCGTCTTTAATTAAGTAATCATCTGCATTTAATTCAAAGGCTTGCTTGGAATAGGTGAAGTCTTCGTGACAAGTCAAGAAGATGATTCGCACATCGGGATTTAATTTCCGAAAGGTTTGAGCCAACGTAATTCCGTTCATATGCGGCATGCCAATGTCCGTGATGACAATGTCCGGCCTTTTCTCTTTAAAAATCTCCATGGCCAGTTCGCTGGAATGAACGGAATCCGCAATTTGGATACCCAGCTTCTCAAAATCCAGAAGATGCTTCAAGTATTCAAGCATCGGCACATCGTCGTCAATTAACATCACTTTATACATTCGAAAACTCCTTGGTTTCATGTGTTGGGATATGAAGCATAAAGGTTAATCCTTCGTTTGTATTGTTATTCAATGAAAGGAACGCCCCAGCGCCATAAGTTAACTTTAAGCGTCTTATTACATTGATTAACCCGATTCCTTCATTGGTTCCCGATTCCTCATCCAAAACCTGCAGCTTGTGTTGGAGCTTTTCAAGCTCCGGTTCGGCCAATCCTTGACCGTTATCTGTAATGGAGACCTGCAGCATATCCCCTGCCTGTTCCCCTATTAAACGAATTCTTGCCCCCTGCTTATGTTTACGGAAACCGTGGATAATTGCGTTTTCCACAATCGGTTGAATGAGCAGTCTGGGCACTTTGAAATGCTTGAATGGTTCTTCCAATTCATAGGAAAAATCGATATCCAAATTGCTTCGCATCTGCATAATACGAACATAATCCCTTATCAGCCTAAATTCCTCCTCCAATGCAACAGGCTCGTGTATTCGGATATACGCCCTCAACAAGCTCATCAGGGAATTAATCATCTCACTGTGTTCGATATCGCCTGACACCGCTAATTTACACTTAATCGAATTAAGCGTGTTCAATAAGAAATGCGGTCTGATTTGGGAGAATAACGCCTGCAATTCCAAGATCCGCTTCTCCTCTTGTTCCAGCTCAACTTGGTGAAATAATCCGTTAATGTCATCGAGCATGCGGTTAAATGCCTTCCCGAGAATGGCAATTTCATCCCTGCCTTTGATACTAAACCTTACAAAACGATTCCCCCCGGCATATTGCTCCGCTATATTCTTCAATTTATAGATCGGCTTGTTTAGTCCTCTGGCCAGAAAAACGGAGAATATCAGAAAAAGAATGACCGAACAACCAATGACCGTTAAGTTTAATAAAAACCCTCTAGAAATCTGTCCGGTCACTTGTTCATTAGGTACGTCATAAACCAGCTTCCAGCCTACTTTAGGAATGGTTTGTCGGAGACGGGTAATGGAGGAGTCCTCTGACAAATAGGGATGCGGGGCTTTGGCCGCAATCTCCAGATCGTTCTCATCCAACAAATAAATATTTCCCTCACCCGCTGTACTGAACAATTTATTAAAATACGATTGCGGAATGCCAATATAAAGATTTGCCAATACTTCCCTGTTCTGCGGATGTTCGATAATTCTGACCGCATAATAATAAGCCTGGGAATCGTCCGATTCAGGAATCTTAAACCATTGCAGAACATTCCGGTCGCCCGCATCCACTTGATCAAAAAGGTAATCATACTTATCCGTCAGATCGGTAAAAATCGGTTCTTCTATATTCCCCATAATCAATAAATGATTAGGATTGACAATCATCATTGTTAAATTCACATCTCTGGATTGAATCAGTAAAATATTCGAAAAGCTTTTTAATCTGTCAT
>DASWUO010000200.1:0-3635 GCA_036401615.1 Bacilli bacterium
CAGATTTTACTCCTTCGGCTGAGGTTCTGGAACCCGATCCGCAATCTCAAGTTAGCGATCCCAACCCTGACCCTGCTGGCTCAGCCGCCATTGACCCCGGATCGGTTTCCGGGAACCCGCATGAGGGAAAACAACCCATCCCCCTCAATCTAAGTCCTGATAAAGATAAACCTGTTCTATCAACCAACGGCCAAAAAGTGATGTTTATCTACCATTCGCACAATAGGGAATCATGGCTGCCCGAGATGAAGTATACGGGAACCAAGGAGTTGAAGGATGCTTTCGATCCCAAGATCAATGTGACGCTGCTGGGTAAAAGGCTTGCGGTGAAGCTCGAAGACTTAGGCATTGGCGCCAGTAATTCCGAGAAGGACTATCCTTCCGTGGTAAACAAATATAACTTTAACTTTTCTTATAAATATTCGTTGAAGACCGTCCAAGAAGCGTTTGCAGCCAATCCTAAACTGGAATATTATTTCGACATTCACCGGGATTCGCAAAAACGTGAACTAACTACAGTTAAAATCAACGGTGTGGATTACGCACAGCTCTTTCTGATAGTGGGACTGAAGAATAAGAATTGGGAAAAGAACAAACAGTTTGCAGATAAAATCAATGAAAAGCTCGACAAGAAATATCCGGGTATTTCCCGGGGCACCTATAATAAACCGTCAAATAGCGGCAATGCTGAATATAACCAATCTTTTTCACCGAATAGTATCCTTATTGAAGTGGGCGGACCCGAAAATACATTGGTCGAATCCTACCGGACTATTGATGCCTTGGCCGGAGTAATTTCGGAAATTTATTGGGATGCCGAGAAGGTCGATGCCCCGGTGAATTTGACAAAAGCCAATTAAATAGATGTAAAAAGTGAAGCTTTTTAACATCTACAGGAGGGATAGCGTGTCCAGACTAACGTTAAGGCTGCTGATGTTTGTATTCCTCACCGCCTTTCTAATCTTTTTTATGATAGATATGGTCAATAAAGGAATGGAACAAATCAATGAACCTGTGAGGGAAGCCATCAGCCAAATTCCTTTGGACAGTTCCGACCTGAAAGAAGAAATGAAGCAGGATGCTGCCGCAGCCAAGGCTAAGGTGGAAGCTGCCAAAGGGGATCCTCTTGAGACACCCGCAGTTGACACTAAAGAGGCTGACACAAACAAACCCCTTATCAAAGAGGGGGTCCACAGCCGCTTGCCCGACAAAATAGGCGGATTATTGCAAATCACTGCGGATCATACCATTGGGTTGGTCGTGTCGATTTTTGAAAACGTGTTTGAGTAAAGTCCATTGATAACGTAACCCTACTACTGTTATAATAAGTAACGGATTTCATTAAAGAATGAGTATCTGTTTACACACTTGTAGGGGGTTCGGCATGACTGACAGTCAAGAACGGCAGAAGATGATTCGCAATTTTTCGATTATTGCCCATATAGATCACGGGAAATCCACTTTAGCCGACCGTATTCTCGAATATACGGGGGCTTTGAGCTCTAGAGAAATGCAAGAGCAAGTGCTGGATCAGATGGACTTAGAGCGGGAACGCGGCATTACGATTAAGCTGCAGGCGGTTCGATTAAGCTATAAAGCAGACAACGGACAAACCTATTTCCTTAATTTAATAGATACCCCGGGCCATGTCGATTTCACTTACGAGGTTTCCCGCAGTTTGGCTGCATGTGAAGGTGCGCTTCTAGTAGTAGATGCAGCCCAAGGCATCGAAGCCCAAACCTTAGCCAATGTTTACCTTGCATTGGATAATAATCTTGAAATTCTACCTGTTATTAATAAAATAGATCTTCCCAGTGCAGAGCCGGAACGGGTGAAGCAGCAAATTGAGGACGTTATCGGATTGGATGCAAGTGATGCAGTGCTTGCTTCGGCTAAAGCGGGCATTGGGATTAAGGAAATTTTGGAGCAGATTGTACTAAAGGTTCCTGCACCTACAGGGGATTCGGGCAAACCGTTAAAAGCGTTGATCTTTGATTCTCATTATGATGCCTACAAAGGGGTCATCGTGTATGTCCGGATTATTGACGGTTCAATCAAGGCTGGTACCATGGTTAAATTCATGGCAACGAATGCGACATTTGAAGTAATAGAAGTAGGCGCTTTTATGCCGCGGATGTCTGTGATTGATGAATTAAAAGTCGGGGATGTCGGCTTTTTTATTGCCGGGATTAAGAATGTGAAAGATACCCGTGTTGGGGATACGGTGACCAATGCCAAGAACCCGGCTCCTGAATCCCTTCCCGGTTACCGTCGGATTAATCCAATGGTCTTCTGCGGGTTATATCCGATAGATAATACAGAATACAACGACCTAAGAGAAGCTCTGGAGAAGCTGGAGTTGAACGACGGTTCGTTGCGTTATGAACCTGAAACATCCACCGCGTTAGGCTTTGGATTTCGCTGCGGTTTTCTTGGTTTGCTTCATATGGAGATTGTGCAAGAACGGATTGAACGGGAGTTTAACATCCCGCTGATTACTACGGCGCCAAGCGTTATTTTCCGAGTAACTTTAGTCAACGGTGAGACCATGGAAATCGACAACCCGTCCCATTTTCCAGAGTCCGCTAAACTGGACTACGTGGAAGAACCTTATGTAAAAGCATCGATCATTGTTCCTAATGAATATGTAGGGACGATTATGGAGTTGTGCCAACGCAAACGGGGTGAATTTCTGAATATGGAATACCTAGACACCAATCGGGTTACTTTAACCTATGATATCCCTCTTTCAGAAATTGTATATGACTTTTTCGACCAGTTAAAATCCGGCACCAAGGGGTATGCGTCTTTTGATTATGAACTATCAGGCTACCGCAAATCCCATCTTGTCAAAATGGACATTTTGCTTAACAGCGAAACGGTAGATGCTTTGTCATTCATCGTTCACCGGGATCGCGCTTATGCGCGCGGACGGGTGTTATGTGAGAAGCTGAAGGATATCATCCCGCGGCAGATGTTTGAAGTGCCTATACAAGCCGCTATCGGTGTTAAAGTCATTGCCCGGGAAACCGTCAAGGCAATGAGGAAGAACGTATTGGCTAAATGCTATGGCGGAGATATCAGCCGGAAGCGCAAGCTGTTGGACAAGCAGAAGGAAGGCAAGAAACGAATGAAGCAGGTAGGCAGCGTTGAGGTGCCGCAAGAGGCTTTTATGGCTGTCTTGAAGATCGACGAATGACAGCCGTTGCGGTTCAAACCCAACCAACTGCCGTATATATTCATATCCCCTTCTGCACAAACAAATGCCATTATTGCGATTTTAACTCCTATGTATTAAAAGGCCAGCCTGTGATGGAATATCTGCAGGCTCTTGAGCGTGAGATGGAGTTAACGGTTAGGCATGGAGGGCAGGAGGCGGTAAAAACCATCTTCGTTGGCGGAGGGACACCCACGGTCTTGCTGCCGGAGCAGATGGATTATTTTTTAAGAATGGTTGGGCAATATTTTCCTATCCAGAGTAGAGAGTTGGAGTTCACCATGGAGGCCAACCCGGGGACAACGGATGAAGCCAAGCTTCAAGTTATGAAGGCCGGAGGGGTATATCGCATCAGCTTTGGTGTACAATCCTTCAATAATCATTTGCTGGCAGGCATAGGTAGAATCCATAACACAGA
>DASWUO010000201.1:0-3108 GCA_036401615.1 Bacilli bacterium
TTGCTACAATATCCCTTGGCGCCAACTCCAGTTGTGGGTGATAACCGGCCATAAACCGCTCACCTTTAATATTGCGGAGGATGGCGCCTTCCCCTCTTAAAGCCTCCGATATAAGAAAACGCGGCGCTCCCGGATAACATAAAGCCGTTGGATGAAATTGAATGAATTCCACATCCTTAATAAAAGCCCCCGCCCTATAAGCGATGGCAATGCCGTCAGCCGTAGCGATCTCCGGATTCGTGGTGTAACGAAACAGTTGACCTGCTCCGCCTGAGCAGAGAATGGTCGCGCGGCCTTGTACAAATACCCTTTGTCCGTCAGGCTTCTGCACCAGAACCCCATAACATTCCCCGTCTTGGGTAATCAAGTCCAATATGAAATGATCGTCCCACACTTCAATATTCGGATCCAACGTGGCTTTCTCGGACAAAGCCCGTACAATTTCAAAACCCGTAGCGTCGCCATGGGCATGAAGAATGCGTCTTTGACTGTGCGCACCCTCTTTGGTCAAGGCCAGCTCCCCATCGTGCTCCAGATCAAATTGCGTCCCCATCCGGATCAAATCCCTCACACCATCGGGGCCTTCATGCACAAGCACATCTACCGCTTCGGGGGAGCATAGACCCGCTCCGGCGATCAGCGTATCCTCCCGGTGGTAAGCTTCCTTATCGTCTACGGAAATGACCGCCGCAATGCCTCCCTGGGCATATCGGGTGTTGCTGTCCATCAATGACTTCTTCGTGATCATCAACACTTTATACTGTTCCCCGCTTGCTTTAATCGCAGTAAATAATCCGGCAATTCCCGCACCAATGACGATGACATCCGCTTGGTGGTGCGGGAGCTTCTCCAGATCAAAATCAACCATATACCGAGGTATCATGCTGTATCCCCTAAACTAGATGATAGATAAAAATAAGACAGTGCAAAAAGGTGCGAAATGGACCGTATCTCCGGAGTTTATCCGTTTTCTGGGCGGGTAAGCGCCTTAATGGACCTTATATGCTGCAGGTACCTGATGGTTAGGAATATTTTTTAAGAATAAGTAACTTTCAAGACCTTATATTCAATGAAGCACCGTTCATTGTTTAGATAGGGTTTCTTTTGGGCCTTACTGCTGCAAAACCCTGCACTACTTCACCAACAACATACGCGTAAGCGAAACCCTAGCCAGATCGGCTACATGCGGCGGCACATAAATTTGCGGGCTCATCGTCTCCAAGCAACGGACCAGCTTCTTCAAGTTGTTCACCTTCATATTCGGACAAACCAAGTACTTGGAGGCAAAATGAAACTTCTTATGCGGACTATCCAACCTCAACTGATACCCTGTGCCATCCTCTGTTCCTACGATAAACTCTTGGCATGGGGATTCCTTGCAATATTTGATGATCCCTGTCGTACTTCCTATAAAATCTGCGACTTTAACTACATCGGGCCGGCACTCAGGGTGTACCACAAACTCTGCCCCCGGGTATTGCGCCCTCATCTCCGCCACGTCTTTCACCGTCAACATATCGTGCGTATTGCAGTACCCTTCCCAGATGATCATCTTCTTATCAGTAAACTTGGAGACGTAATCGCCCAAGTTCTTATCGGGAACCCATATAATTTCGTCACAGTCCAGCGACTGAATCACCTTAACCGCATTGGCAGAGGTGCAGCAAATATCCGTTTCCGCCTTGATTTCCGCTGATGAATTAATATAAGTGACCACTTTGGCATTGGGATGCTGCTTCTTTAAAGCTCTTAGTCCATCGATATTAACCATATCCGCCATAGGACAGCCTGCCCGCTCATCCGGAATAATTACCGTTTTGTGAGGAGCCAAGATCTTAGCGCTCTCTCCCATAAAATGAACTCCGCAAAAAACAATCACATCCGCACTGGTCTCCGCCGCTTTCTGGGCTAACAAGAAAGAATCTCCGCGAAAATCAGCCACTTCCTGCACTTCATCCCGTTGATAATAATGGGCTAATATAATAGCATTGCGCTCTTTTTTTAACTCCAACAACCTTGCTGTTAATTCCTTATTCTGCTCCGCCTTGCGTTCTAAGGCTAACGTCTCCATTTGTACCCTCTCCTTTCAGGCAAAATCGTCTGCTCTAATTGTTTGAGTAAAAATTCACATACGTATATTATGAACCTTTTTACGCCTGAATGCTACCCTAAATATTCTATTTCACCTCAAGTATTTCTAAAAAATTCTCCGTTCCTTGTTTACTCAGTTTATCACAAAAAGGTCAGAAAAACACGGCTTCCCAACCTTCTGTACTTGTGCTGCTAACCCATTATTTTAGTCAACCCATTTGCAAATTTTTCAAAAAGTGTTAAATCAATCTATACATTCGGTTGAAAGTACTTTATACTAGATTAATAGAATATTTATCCATACCGTGAATCGATTTACAAATTAGGATGCTGAATTAGGAATAATTATTATTATATTTAATAGACAAAGGCAACCCCGGGGAAACCTGATGGACGCAAAGCCCATGGCCTAAGGCATTCTTATGAATACTATGGCGGCTAGGTTATCTGGAAGGATGCATGCCATCCCTTTCCTGTCCGTGGGTGGTATATTTATCAAAAGGAAGAAGGGAATTTGATGAATAAGATAGGTTTTGCTTCAACGAACCTTAAGCTGTTTGCCCATTTCCAAGAAGACATGTTTCAACAGGGTATTGAGCTTGAATACGTACCGAAAAACGTTATAAGTGAAGACTACAATTACGCCGTCCTGAGCAGCCTCATTATCGATACGCCTTTCTACAACTTGGAAGACTTGAAATGGTGCAAACACATCACAGAACTATACCATTTTGCGGTTTTTGTCATTACCCATGATCAGAGTGAACACTTCAAACAAACGGCTTACAACTATGGAGCCAAGAATGTTTACTACTATCCATCCTCCAGTATATTCATCCAGGAATCAAGAAAAATTCCAACAAACGCGGCAAAATTAGAGATTTTAGATTTAGGCGAAGGATTACAATTTAATGCCTTCTCACATTCTATTATGAATAATGGTGTTCATTATAGGCTTTCTGAAACGGAACACCGGTTATTGGGATTCTTCATCTTTCACCAAAATCAGATGTTATC
>DASWUO010000202.1:0-2957 GCA_036401615.1 Bacilli bacterium
GGTTTCAAGGCCACCCCTTTCATCAATGGAATGACGATCAGCGAACGGAGGCCCGGCGTAAGCATTTGGGTTTTATTTTTCAATCATATGCTCTAATGCCCTTGTTGTCTGCTTGGGAGAATGTGGAGTTAACGCTGCGAATGTCCGGAACACCGCGCTCCCAGTGGAAGGAGAGGACCAACCATTGTCTTGACCTTGTTGGGTTGGGGAAACGGATGTTTCACAGGCCCTTTGAACTATCGGGCGGAGAGCAGCAAAGGGTAGCCATTGCCAAGTCGATTGCCCATAAACCTGTGCTGCTGTTAGCGGATGAACCTACGGCGGAATTGGATTCCCAGATGGGGGCCCAGATCATGTCCGTGTTTCTGGATATCATTAAGACAGAAAATGTGACGATATGTATGACCACTCACGACCCAACAATTCTGGAGGTAGCCGATCATGTTTACGAGATGGTGGACGGGAAATTTATCAATGCATCCAATTAAGCCGCGGCAATTATCGTTACTTCTTCTGTGTCTCGTTGTATTGGCTGCTTCAGGCTGCGGATTATTGCCGAGCGAAGATAATGAAGAGGTGCTCCCCACCATCAACCCGCCTAAGCTTTCCCAAAAACCGACCTATGTGGTGAAGACCAATACTTTGGAATCGAAGGTTCGGGGAATCGGTAAATTGATGTCCTTGGGAGAGGAAACTTTATTCTTTACTTTAGAGGGGAAAAGGGTCAAGCAGGTTTTTGTGAAAACAGGGGACACGGTTAGCCCGGGGGAATCGATTGCTGTTCTCGACGTAGAGGATCTGGAACAACAGATTAGGCAGAAGAGGCTGCAATTTCGCAAGGATGAACTACAGATGATTGAAATCCTAAGGAAATCCGATGAGATGAATGCCGATGAGTTGGAGCAGGCGAAGATTGATTTCGAACTGAAACGCACGGAGATCGTAACTTTACAGGAAACAATTAATAAAGCCCATTTAAAGGCGTCTTTTTCTGGAACGGTCGTTTCCGTGAATATTCAGAAGGGGGATAGTGTTACAGCCTATAAACCTGTTGCAATCGTGGCCGATTTATCCCAGTTGACTGCAGCGGCGACAATCAGTGCCGATGATCTAAAGAAGGTTGCTGTGGGCATGGAAGTGTTGGTGGATATTAATGCGGCAGGGAAATTCAAGGGTAAGGTGAAACAGCTGCCTGCAGCCAATAATGAAGAGAATCCCGACGCCTATAACCCCAACCCGGAGGCCAAGGATACGATTGATAAATATCTTGTTGTTGAATTAGATGAATTTCCGTCCGATATGAACCGGGGCACACCGCTTAGTGTGACCATTATTACGGGAAGAAAAGAAAATGCCGTCGTGATTCCCTTATCCACTCTTCGTTCCTTTGGCGGAAGAAACTACGTCCAAGTGATCGATAATAACGGAAATAAGTCGGAAGTGGATGTAGAAATCGGCCAGAAAACTTCAACGGAAGTAGAAATCTTGAAGGGGCTCAAGCCGGGCCAGAAAGTCGTTGGTAGATAATGATCATGCCAATGCTTCGATTTCTCTTTCGTAAAATGTGGAACACCCGCTGGTTAACGTTAAGCACGTTCTTTGGGCTGGTGGTTGCCGTATCTTATGAGTATTCCAATGTATGCTGATGGCGCCCTGAAACGGGTTGTGGCTAAATCCCTGGCCGGGAAAAGCGATGGGCTGCCTGCCGGATCAGTATTGATCCGGTATCAAGCATCCGGCGGAGATAAGGCGGATTTAGATTCTTTAGCCGATGTGGAACGGTACATTAAAAAGGATATTCCTGCTGAAATCGGCTTTCCTTACCAAACCTATGTGGCCAGCAAATCCATCCGAAACTCACAGATTAAGCCCGTGGATCCGGAGAAGGTAGACCCGAGCAAACGGCGGCAGATGTCGATTCAGACGATGAGCGGCTTAGCTGAGAATACGGAAATTACCAATGGCCAAATGTATTCCAACAAAGTGAGCAATGGCTTCATAGAAGCTGTAGTAATGGAGGATTCTTTATTCCGCAATGTGATTCGGATCGGGGATGAGTTTACGTATCCTGTCTCGGGCGGCTCCGGTGTTTACCTGAAGATTAAGGTCGTAGGGTCTTATAAGCCGAATGATGAGAATAATCCTTATTGGTATCAGGGGTTTGAGGGTATCGTAAACTCGTTTATGATCAGCGATGAGGTGTTCACGGATTATGTGTTGGAGCAGAAGAAGATTGCCCTGAATTTGGCGAATTGGTACTATGCCTTTGATCTTAGGGAAATTCAAACCAATCAATTGGCTTCCATGACGAAAACCTTAAAGAGACTGGACATTGTTTTATTTCAAAAGCTGAAAGACACCAAGCTCGATATTTCCTTTCTGCCGATGCTTGGAGAATTCAAGAAACAAAGCCTGCAGCTGCAAAGCTTGCTGTTTACGCTAGCCATACCGATGATTGCTATGGTCTTTTATTATATTGCGATGAATGCAAGGCAATCATTAGAGAGGCAGCGCAATGATATTGCCGTGCTGCGCAGCCGCGGTGGCAGTACGGGCCAGATAATCTGGATTTATCTGTTGGAAAACTTGCTTCTCGGGGGGTTAGCAATTCTGATCGGTCCTTTTGCCGGCTGGTTTATGGCCAAAAGTATCGGATCATCAAGTGGTTTTCTCACCTTTGTCGATCGTCAATCTATACCGGTGGGCATTTCGGTGGAAACTATTTTTTATGGACTGATTGCTGTTCTTATCGCTATTATAGCAAGTCTCATTCCTGCTGTCGTATTTGCCGGATCCTCCATTGTTGGAGCGAAGCAGCAATTGGCCAGAGCAGACAAAAGGCCGCTATGGCAGAAATGGTATCTTGATATAGCCCTCTTGGGATTGTCGGGGTATGGGTGGTATCTTTTTAACGAGAGGCAGATCATTTCCTTACAGGCCGGTTCGGACCAAATGCA
>DASWUO010000203.1:0-5050 GCA_036401615.1 Bacilli bacterium
CCTTATAATAAGCTGTATATGTTGAACTCACTTTACTTAACTTAAGGAACACCGTTGTATTCGAGTAGGATGCAACCCCAAAAGCGGTGACGCCGGTACGGTTGAATTCAATCGAGTTTCCTTTTGCGTTGCCGAATAATAAATAATCATTATTGCCAAATTTGACTGTCAACCCTGTATGGAATTTTTTATTTGCCGTATAACTTGTGAGCTTCAGTTTCGTTTGAAGCGACCAATCGCCGGTTCCCATATCTGTTCGGGTGATCTTGGGATTATTGTCAACCGTAGTCCAGTTGTCATACATATTTGAATTCGGCACTTTTAATCTCCAATTTCCAGCAGCAAATTCATAGGTCGGGCCGGACAAAGGAACCGACCATGTCCAATCGCCTGCAAGCGGTCCGTTGAAGTTATCATGAATTTTATCGTTAGCATAATAAGCTTCCAATTCGGCAATAGACGTAAATCTTATACCTGCCGTCGGCGCTGCCGGTTCTCCTATAATTCTCACACCATCGCCCCATGTGTCGCTAAACGTAAACGTATAAATTTTGTAAGGACCCGCCGTATTATTATACGGATAAGCCGGGCTTACACCCAAACCGGCAACATCAACCCACTGGAAGTTTTGCCTAACCTGAACCTTCAGGTTGCTGCTGTACCATCCGCCATTGGAGAACATATCTCCTGTAGTATAAACAACCTTGTTAAGATTATATTTTTTCGTCCAAGTATAACCCCACCAATCGGTAAGTTTATTCTCTTGATCCCAACTATCTTCCGTCTGGTTCGTTATACCGTTGTTTAAATATTCCGGATGACCGTAATGGGCGACTTTTTCAATAGGACGAACGCCTTGGCCGCTTACACCTAAATTAGCAAAATTATCTTTCACGTTGGAAGGGGTTGAATCTACGAACGGCTCCAATATTAACTTTCTTAACGTAAATGAATAATTTGTAGTTCCGCCTTCGAAAGTGTTCGATTGAATCCACATGGTTTTGCCGTCTACACTAATAAATTTAGATGGAATAGTAGTCGCGTAACCGCCATTCTTATCCGTATGCCACGGATATCCGCCATAATCTTTAGTCATAAAATGCTTCCAAGGCCCCCATGGATTAGGAGCTTCATAAAATTCGAAGGTATATTCGCTCCATGAAGAATAAATGTAACGGTTTAACGGTTGATTATATACAATGCTGCCTTGGGAAAGAATCGTAAAATTACTTGGGTTATCCACATCCCGTGAATCTTGATAAATACGTTTGTCGTCTTCCAATACCGCCGCCCTTAAGCCAATGTCAGATGACCAAGTCGGGTTTCCATTAGTATCATTGCCTTTAAAAAACTGCCAAGTGGTCCGATCCATAATGCTCGTTTTCGGTACTCTGGCCAGGTAAAGTTTGGTTGGATCCGTTACCGTATTGCTGAAGGAGTCTCTCCAGTTATAATCCAAACCGTAAGCGTATACATAGCCATCAATAGCATTCGCGTTATCCTTGCCATAATCCAGAAACATAATCGTTGTAAACACATAATTATTAAACATAGGCGTTGTTGTATTCCAGGTCCAAGTTAACCCCTTATCGGTCGATTTGGCAATGGTTGCATTCGGCGCATCGTTAAAAGCTTTGTTGACCGTCCAACCGCCTATGCTAGCCTCTTTGTTTAAATCCTGGACTGCAACATAAAGATCCCCGTTGACACAAACCATACCTGTCGGCTTTCGGTTATATTTGGCGGGATCAGCCCAAACTTGGCTTACATTGTCGGCAATCCTGGTTCCTGTAATATTACCAGGCATACCACTTACCCGATTTACTACAATGTCATTCCAATTCATTGGCGGATTCATGAAGAATCCTTTGCCATCTCCGTTAATGGAGTACAAATAATCATCATTTGACCAACACGATGCCCATAAATCCCCATCACTTGAAGTACTGTACGTTGAGTAAGATTCCACATATGTGGTGGCAAAAAATGTGCTGTTTGACGGGGAAACCGCCACCACTTTGATAATTGTAAAAACAATAGTCAAAAGCAACAAAATTACTAAGCTCCAAACATATTCTTTAAAGCCAATCTTACGTTTTATCATGATTAGACTCCTTTTTTTATAAAAATATATTCATCACTCTACTGACTGCAAATTTTAAAAAATCCTTCCCTTTCTTTTACAAGATTTGCCTAGTAGAGGTAATGTCGATTGAAACAATCAGGTGAATATTATATACTTAAGATTGTTATCGCCAATTTCCTGCGTGATCAATGTTAGCGATTACAACTCCTATTCTATCAAACATCTTTAAATTATTCTTTATTGTTTATTGTTATTGTATATCTATTCTTGCTTTAATGGGGGTTTGAAATGGAAGAAATAGTATATAACAAAAAAAGCCTCATGATGCGGCTTTCTCCAAACATAAGAAGGGCCTGGAACCATCGAGTGCCGCAAATGAAGATGAAACCCCGGATCATTTATGATTATGAACTCATGTATTTGGAGAAAGGCGAGCTCAGCATCAGTATTGAAGAGAAAAACTATACTTTGCTGCCGGGCGATATCGTTCTTTTTAAACCTGGAAAGGAGCATGAATTTCTTGGTTCCGATGGCGAGAGCTGGATGCCGCATATTCATTTTGACATGCTGCCTTATGAAGATTTTGAAGATGTTCCCGTCAACTTTAAAGGACTGAAAGATTGCTCCGAACAGGAAAGAAGAATCATCCGCCCCGATGTCCTGGGTACCGTGCTGAATATCCCCGATGTCATTCGAATCGGAAACCAGGGAGAGATTTATAAAATCCTTATCCAATTAATAAATGCCTATGAAAGAAGAGATCCTGACTTTCCTATTCTCCAAAAATCACTGGTACTGAAAATCATTTACCTTATCTTAAAAGGGTTGGATGCCCAGGAGAATTCCCACTTGACGATGCATCAAAAAGCGTTGGAGAGCACAGTCATCTACATCATGGAAAATTATAACCAAACCATTCATCTGAATGATTTATCTAAATTAGCTTGTCTTAGCATTTTTCACTTTTCCCGGTTATTTAAGCATAAATACGGGTTGCCTCCGCATCAATTTCAAATTCAATACCGGATTGAGAAGGCCAAAGAGCTCATGTTCTACAGCAGGCTTTCTTTGACTTCCATTTCCGAAAAAGTCGGATATAACAGCGTATTTGCATTCAGTAAAGCATTCAAACAGCTGGAAGGCGTTTCCCCCAGAAAGTTTATCCAAACGCTGCATTAGTCTATGAACACGATCGTAAACCAATTATTTCATCAGGGGGACCGCATGTCTACAATAAGTGAAGCACAGCAGTTACTGCAGAAATATTATGGATACTCCTCATTCCGCAGCGGGCAGGAAGAGATCATTAAGAACATTTTGCAGGGCCGTGATACGCTTGGCATTATGCCGACGGGCGGCGGTAAATCGGTGTGCTACCAAATTCCTGCACTAATGCAGGATGGGACTACACTCGTCATCTCCCCGCTCATCTCGTTAATGAAGGATCAGGTTGATTCATTAGAAAGCCACGGCATTGCGGCAACTTATATCAACAGCTCCCTTGAGCAGAAGGAAGTCTCCGCCCGAATTCGCAAAGCTGGGAAGGAAAGCTATAAGCTGCTGTACATTGCCCCGGAACGGCTCGAATCTGAACGGTTTATTGCTCTGCTCCAAACTCTGCCCATTTCCATGGTGGCGATCGATGAAGCCCACTGTATCTCTCAATGGGGACATGACTTCCGACCCTGTTATTTATCCATTGCCAAGCTCATTCAAGAGCTGCCAAACCGCCCTGTTGTTACAGCCTTTACAGCCACCGCCACCCAGGAAGTGCAGCTGGACATCCTTCGCCTCCTTAACATGAAGGGATCCCATATGGTTGTCACTGGATTCAACCGGGAGAACTTAGCCCTTTCTATCCTGCGGGAGGGCAACAAGAAAGACTTTATTCTTCGTTACATTAAGCAAAATAAGAACCAAGCCGGCATCGTCTACGCCGCCACCCGCAAGGAGGTTGAAGATGTCTTTGAAACGCTTCGCAAGCAGGGTATTGCTGTTGGCAAATATCATGCGGGTTTATCCGATGAGGAACGCATAGCAAGTCAGGATGCATTCCTGTTTGACGATCTTCGGGTCATGGTGGCCACAAATGCCTTCGGGATGGGGATCGATAAATCCAACGTCCGCTTTGTCCTGCACCACAATATGCCGAAAACCATGGAGGCCTATTATCAGGAGGCCGGTCGTGCCGGAAGAGACGGAGAGCCAAGTGAATGTATTCTGTTGTTCAGTCCGCAGGATATCCAGCTGCAAAAATTTCTAATCGAACAATCGGCCTCCGCCCCCGAGCGGAAGATGAATGAATATAAGCGTCTGCAGCTGATGGTCGAGTTTTGTCATACGCCGCAATGTTTAGCTAACGCTATTTTGCATTATTTTGGCGAAAGAGATCATTCAGAACCATGCGGCCGCTGCGGCAACTGCAAGGACGAACGGGAACTAACAGATATCACGGTAGAAGCCCAGAAGATCTTCTCCTGTATCCGCCGGATGAAGGAGAGGTTTGGGGTTTCCTTTATTGCCGATGTATTGAAAGGTGCCGCTAACAAAAGGGTCCGCCAATATTCTTTTGACAGCCTACCTACCTACGGAGCAATGAGAGAGTATAAGGACAAGGAAATTACAGATTTGATTCATGTTTTGGTCGCAGAAGGGTATATTGCATTGACCGACGGGCAGTACCCTGTGGCCAAATTAACATCCAAGGCGGCCGCCGTGCTGCATAGTGAAGCATCGGTTTATCAACGGGTTTGGAATCGCAGGAAGGAGTCTTTCTCAAGCCTTGATCAATTGTTGTTTGAGCAGCTGCGTGTTTTAAGGAAGGAATTGTCCACCCGGGATCGGGTGCCGCCTTATGTTATTTTTCCAGACAGCACTTTGCGGGAGTTGAGTGAGAAGATTCCTACAGAAGCCGCCTCCATGCTGCGAATCAAAGGGGTCGGTGAAGTGAAGTTTGCCAAATAT
>DASWUO010000204.1:0-1743 GCA_036401615.1 Bacilli bacterium
TAGATTTGGCACCGGGCAGATTAATAACTACCCGTCCTTCCTTGCGGTAAGCCACACCATTCACATAGTGAAATTTTCTGTCTCCTCTTATTTCCTGCAGTAATTGATGAAAGACAGCCTCCCCTTCACCCATTACAATAAAATCTACTTCCGGCAGCCTTTCCATCCAGTAATCTGTATCGTAAGAAACTTCCGGACCCCCGAGGACAACGACCAGTTCCGGCTTAATCTTTTTCAAAAGCCGAATCACTTGAATCGTCTCTTCAATGTTCCATATATAACAGGAAAACCCTACAATGTCCGCTTCCTTCTGAAACAGTTCGGAAACAATAAACATCACCGGATCTTTAATCGTAAATTCGCTTATCGTTATATCAAATTCATGCCGGCTATACGCTTTTAAACAACGCAGGGCAAGGCAAGTATGAATATATTTGGCGTTCAAAGATGCAAGATTCACTTTCATTCCAAGACCTCATTTGCTTAATATCCTTTACCCATTGTACATGGAAATGTAGTGTAATACAAAAAATGAACACAAAAAAACACCCTGTATGCTTTGAGTTCTTCTCTTAGCAATCTATAGGTGTTGTTCTTATCGAAGGTATCCATCCTGTTCCAAAAACCGGTTTGCTTCCGTGATCATGCGGTTTTCAACTTGCTGCCTCTTGTCTAAGAGAAAGCTGATGTCCCCGTCTGACTCATTTATTGTTCTTGTAAGGTGCTCCCGCTCTTCCATCCACTTCGCAAGCTGGTATAAAATCATGAATTAACCTCCTTCCCTAATTTTTTCTCAACCTTCATAACCATTGTAAAAGACAAACATTAATAGAACATTAGAGCTAGATTAGAGGAATGTTAATCTTATATTACAGTTTATTACAGAAAAGCGCTACCAGTTGGAAAAATAAAAAAAGAAACCCTTAAGTTAAGAGTCCCCTTTTATCATGCAAAATAAACCTAATGCCTTTGTTATTCCCACTTAAATGTGAAACTCGCTAAAACAAACGCAAACACCAACCACCCGCCAAGCAGAGCCGCTTCACTCCATAGCACAGTCAAATCCGCTCCCACATTCATGACCTGCCGCAAGGCAGTAGTGATATGGGATATGGGGAGCATCTTAACGAAAGGCTGGAGAAACTCGGGCATGCTCTTGATAGGAAAGAACACTCCCCCTAAGAACAACATGGGAAAGGAAATGGCTCCGGCAATGGGTCCCGCGCTTTCAGGTGTTTTGGCCAACCCGGCAATGATAAATCCGATTGCCATAAACGTCAAGGTGCCTAACACCACAAACATTAGCAGCAGAAGCCAAGAACCGTTCATCTGTGTCCCGAAGAAGATGTTACCCACCAAGAGCACAATCAATGCCTGCATTCCATTCAGCACAAGTCTGGCGGTGATCTGCGCGGCAATAAAGTTAGAGGCACTCATCGGCGTGCTCTGCATTCGGCGCAAGATGCCCCGCTCCCTCCAAGAAGCGATCTGTCCGGCTACCCCATTCAGATTGTTGGACATGATCATCATAGCCACAATACCGGGTACAAGGAAGTCGATATACTGCAGATTAAGAGATTGAACGCCTTCCTCGTGGATCGATATAACAGGCTCGTAATGAACTAACTCTTTACTTACTTGATCTACAACACCTGACAGAACGGTCCGGGCCAGATTAGAGTTGTTGAAATTCGTTTCATCATAATAAAACGTAATTTGCGCTTGAGAGCTTGCCGGATCACG
>DASWUO010000205.1:0-3053 GCA_036401615.1 Bacilli bacterium
TTGAATTTGCCTCTATCTCTCCCAATTGAAAGGCATAGTTAGGCGAGGCACTGCCAAGCTTAGTAGCAACAATTTTAATGCTTTTCGCATTCACTTCTGCAAAACGAAATACCTGCGCTGTACTTCCGGGATTGGAATAACTAGTGTACGTTTGACCGGAAATAGGGTAATAGGTTGTCCCATCGAAACTCCACTGAATTTGAAAATCTACCGGAAACCCAAGGCCGCTAGCTCTTGGCGTCAGCTTTACATGATCAATTCTATATCGTCGGTTCATATTCAAGGTAATAGACTCCTGATGATTATCGTCCGAGTATACCGTGCTTGACCAGTACGTGGAAACTGAGTTGTCCAGCGCAAGATTGGCCACATTCGAACCTGCTGCAGAGGATGAAGATATCGTTGTCGGGGCAAGCCGGTTGTCCGTTCCAGAAGCTACTTGCTCCGCTTTCATTTCCGCGATTTGCAAATAATGATTTCCATATATGTCAGGACTCAGCTTTGTAGCATATAAGCGAACCGCCTTGGCATCGACGGCCGTGAAATTGAATTCCGTATAACCGCGCGACAGAGTATAATTTGTATAACTCTGACCCGTTATATCTACCCAGGCAGACGAATCACTTGATCTGTATTGCAATTTGAAATCCTTGGGAAAGCCTGCAAAATCTTCTCGGGCATAGAACATAATTTTATTGACCCCGTATTTCAGAAAGCCAAAATCGATGGCCAGCCATTCCGTAGCATACGGATTTGAGCCGGAACTATTGCTGATATACAAGGACTCATATTGCGAATCGGTAGCATTAGATGCTGGATAAGAACTGCTTAAAGTACTGCCCGCCGACGCTGTAGTCGACTTCATCTGTACTGCTGACACCGTAGAAACGATACCTGCCATCAAAACAATTATTAATAAACAAATCAATAAGTTTTTCTTCATAATTCAATGCACCTCTTTACATTATTTTTGTATCTTGACTCGGGGTACCAAATACTACCATTTGTTCTTTTGAGAAATTTATTTAACATTACTCCATTTAATTTAACAACTCATCTCCCTTCATCAGTACTCTGTTTGACTTAATTAAAGCGCTTACTAAAATGAAATGATAATACAGGTTTGTTCTTGCTTCAGAAAATAGCAGTCATTTTTTAGAATAGAATATACCTGATCTTTACACTTGACCTTGATTAACCTTTATAGTTAATATAAAAGTCAGAACTCTCTGGTTGTTCTACTCCATTAGTGACAAGCTGTTATTATATTATATTTTTTTTGGCTCGCATCATCTTGGCAAATCCGCTTTTTTACTAAGCAGATCAGACACGCAGTCGGTTAAGACAAAGGAGACAGGTCATGACACGATACTATAACAACAATTTTCTTGAAAACGAACAATTTTTATTTCATACCAATAATTTTGAAATTTTTTATGATATGTACTTTCTTGAACCGCACGACCATGAGTTTATAGAATTGGTGTATATTTATGGAGGTAGTGGACTACACTTGTATGAAGGGCAAACTTATCCTGTTCGGGAGGGCGATGTGTTTATTATCCAACCCTATATGGAACACAGCTACAAGGTGGAACCCGGGTATAGTATTAAAGGATGCAATATATTGTTTCAACCCCAACTGTTGAGTTCAGAACTGGAAATGTTGTCTCAGATCTCATCCTTTGTCAACTTTTTATATATCGAACCGTTTTTGCGCAAATCCGGAAACTTTCAATCCCATTTGATTCTGGATCCCTATGAGCAAATGGAATTCAAATTGATCCTTGATCGTTTAGTGAAAGAGTTCTCCAATAAACAACCAGGATATAGGGTATTAGTCAAAACTTATTTGGTTGAACTCTTCATATACCTGAGCCGTTGTTACGACAAACGCATGCATTACCTTGTCATACAGCAGGAAGACGATGAAATGAGGATCTCCAAGATATGCAGCTTTATCGAAAAACATCACACCCAACCCATATCTCTCGAACAACTAAGTCACATGTGCTGTATGAGCCAGTCCAATTTCAAGAAAAAATTTAAACAATATACAGGTAGAACGTTCTTGGATTATCGTAACGACATGCGATTAAAGTTAGCCACAGCACTTTTAAAGCACACGGATACCAAAGTTATGACCATCGCTCACCAAGCGGGATTTGATGATTTAAGCAATTTTAACAAGTCATTCAAAAAGGCCTTGGGGGTTACTCCTAAACAGTACAGGACAGAGGAATAACCGCTATTACGATAAAAGCAGCTTATAGGAAAAATCATAAGATCCGGAGGCAAGCTTTAAAACCACACTAGAATCGCTTTGTTTCAATTCCAGTACGCCTGTGACGGTATTGATGATTTCGCCTTGCTCGTAAAGCGTCTGTATATTCGCAAGCGGAAGCTCGGCAGTAGCCGTTGTATTGGCGGGAATCGCCAGCTTTACCCTGACAGTTTGCCCAACGGATTGGCCATCCTCCGCGATTTCCCACCCGCAGCTGACTTCTCCAAAGATGGATTGAAGGGCTGCCTTAGCATAGGTGAGTCTCTCCGTCAACCGGGGTTTGAATAAAATATGTTTGTAGCCCGGCTGCTTTTCATCCGTATCGATCCCGGCGACAACGCGGTACAACCAATCCCCTACCGCGCCATAGGCGTAGTGATTGAAGGAATTCATGTCATCGCTCCAGAAGGATCCGTCTTCCTTAATGCCATCCCAATGCTCCCAGATGGTCGTTGCCCCTTTGGCAACCGAGTAGAGCCATGAAGGATATTCTTGCTGGTGAATCAACTTGGCCGCAATATCGTGATAGCCATTTTCGGACAAAACCAGACATAAATAAGGTGTGCCTACAAAACCTGTCGTCAAATGAAATTTATTCTCTTCAATATAGTCCGCCAGCGTTTGTACTGTCCGTTTCTTATCCTCTCCCTCCACCAGATCGAACATCAGTGCAAGGACATGAGCGGTTTGCGTATGTCCGGCAAGTCGTCCATTGGGTGTAACAAACTCCTTCCGAAAGCTGCGAACGATCTCGTTATATAACTTGCGG
>DASWUO010000206.1:0-2733 GCA_036401615.1 Bacilli bacterium
TGGCATCAGCAAGCAGCAAGTAGAAGTTAAAGTTCTTCGACAGGAGCCCAAAGCAGATTTGATTAGAATTGTTCCCGGAACATTAAACAATGATTATGTGTGGGAAGCCTTTTACAAAAAGCTTGAAAAAGACGGAACACGCTACTACTACACTTATTATAAATTCACCGATGGGCAGCATATAGATACTTATAAATTAAGCAAAATGGACTAAGTCCAGCCGATTTGCTTATTTTCCATACTTTACAACAGGAACCGGACAATTCCCTATGATATACTAATCCATACAGAACTCTGTATAGAAAGGTGGACATATGGAATGAATATTAAGCTGCGTCCGCTGCCTGTTATCCTAAGTGTGGCTATTTCCTCTGCTGTTTTGTTCGGTGGATGGTTTGTATATCATAGTGTGGCTATGGAAAATCCTTTATCCCACAAGATTAAACAAATCCAAGGCGTGGAAACCATGGAGTTGGATTTAAGCAAGAAGGATGTCAACATCGCGCTTACTTTATCTCCTCAAGCGAGTCTTCTGGACGTATACCAATCTATTCTTGAACAAGGCGCTTCTATTATTGGCGAGCGGGAAGTCCATGTCAGCATCAACAATACATCCTCACTGGATCTTGATCAATTGTGGGAAAGTGCTATGTTTGATGTCGCCCAAGCGATGGAAACGAAGCATTATTCAGACATACCTGTTACTTTGAAAAAACTATCCGAAACCAGAGAGAATGTTACGTTCAAATCCGAAATAGACTTAAATCATGTCTATATTCGATTAAATCAGGGCGATCACGCTAAATTCATTATTTTGCCGCGTATTCCGGTCGTCTTAGGGATGTGGCAGCCATGATTAAATACGGCAAAGAAATTTGTTTGGGCTTAATTCCCGCACTTTTGTTGTTTTTAGCTTTTTTGGATATCAGTATTATCCCATTTCTATTTGTGTTAGCTATTATTGCTTTTATCTTCTATATGTCAAGAATGCGCAGCACCTCTGCTGTTCATTCGGACCGGGGTTCAAGAGCCAAGAGTCCGACGTACTTAACTTTTGATGACATAGGCGGCCAAGACCGGGCCAAGAAAGAGCTAATGGAAGCTTTGGAGTTTCTGATAAAACATGATGAATATCAGAAATTGGGCATACGAGCCTTGAAGGGTGTTTTATTAACGGGTCCTCCCGGCACGGGTAAGACCTTAATGGCCAAGGCTTCAGCCCACTATACGAATTCTCTGTTTATCTCTTCTTCAGGCAGTGAATTTGTTGAAATGTATGTAGGTGTCGGAGCCAGCCGTATCCGCGATATGTTTAAGGAAGCAAGAACGAGGGCTGCTAAGGAGAATAAAGAGAACGCTATTATTTTCATAGACGAAATCGATGTCATTGGCGGGAAGCGGGAGGGCGGCCAACACCGGGAATACGACCAAACTTTAAATCAGCTTTTGACGGAGATGGACGGCATACACACAGATGAGCACCCAAGGATATTAATTATTGCGGCAACCAACCGTAAGGATATGCTGGACAGTGCCCTGCTGCGCCCTGGAAGGTTTGATCGGCATATCCAAATTGATCTCCCTGACCGCAAAGGCCGTACCCACATTCTCCATATTCATGCCAACAATAAACCGCTTCATGAAGAGGTTGCCCTCGATAAGATCGCCGAGGAAGCCTTCGGCTTCTCAGGTGCGCAGTTGGAGAGCGTCATGAATGAAGCAGCCATTTACGCCATGAGGGAAGAGTCGGATACGATTGCCCATAAGCATTTATCTTTAGCGATAGATAAAGTCATGATGGGAGAGAAAACCGACCGTGAAACGACCCTTGAAGAGAAGCAACGGGTAGCCATCCATGAATTAGGGCATGCTATTGTTGCTGAATTAGTAAGGCCTGGCACGGTCTCGCAGGTTTCCTTGACCCCCAGGGGCCAAGCGCTTGGATTTGTGCGCCACAACCCGCAAAACGATCAATATTTATATACCAAGGAATTTTTGGAGCAGCAAATTATGATTGCCTTGGGTGGTTCCGTTGCCGAAGTAATGTACTATGGCGAGAGAAGCACAGGCTCCAGAAATGATTTTGAACAAGCTATGCAGATTGTGAGAACGATGATAGACGCGGGACTCACCCCCCTCGGCATTGTTAATATGCCTATGCTTACAAGAGAGGTCTTAATGAAAGAAAATCAGGCGATACTTGAACGTTTGACCGAAGAAACGAAAGAGCTGCTTCAACATCATAAAACCGTATTTGAGCGGTCCCTGACAGTTTTGCTCCAAGAGGAAGTGCTGTCAGGCTCTGAATTTCGCAGCATTTTTGAGCAGTTTAAGTTTGAGGATACGCCTCTTCCTTCAAATTTTTGATTTGCTTTTGCCAACCTCCAGAAACTGGGGGTTTTTATTGTGTTTCCTTTTAGGGTTATTGGTAAAATATAAAGTGAGGTGAACCCGTTGAATTACAATAAAATAGGTGTAGTCGGAGCAGGTACAATGGGTCGGGGGATAGCCTTAATGCTTGCTTCCAAAGGCTTGGACGTTTATTTAACCGAGAAAACCAAAGACAAACTGGACAAGTCCATGAAACTGATCCATGTTAATCTGGATAAACAAATGGAAAAGTGGGCTGTTACCGCAGCTGAGAAAAAATTAATCCTTTCCAAAATACATAAAGGCACTCTGCCTTCTCATGTTCAAGAATGCCAATTGATCATTGAGACGATTACGGAAGAA
>DASWUO010000207.1:0-1892 GCA_036401615.1 Bacilli bacterium
TAATGCTGCAGGCGGTTCAGGGAATACATCCGCAGGAAATTGCCGCGCTTGGGATAACCAACCAACGGGAAACGACCGTGATATGGGATGCAATCACAGGCAAACCGCTGCATAAAGCCATTGTTTGGCAGTGTCGAAGAACAAGCGACATTTGTAATTCGCTCAAGTCTGAAGGTTGGGAAGCTGCCATACGGGCCAAAACCGGATTGGTCATCGACCCTTACTTCTCGGGCACAAAACTGAAATGGTTGCTGGGCGAATACCCGGAGCTCCGCAGCAGGGTCGAGAAAGGTGAAATCTTATTCGGCACGATCGATACCTGGTTGATTTGGAACTTGACCCAGGGCGAAACGTTTGTAACCGACTATTCCAATGCGTCAAGAACTATGCTGTTTAACATCCATACCCTGGAGTGGGACGATGAAATACTGGCTAAGTTAAACATCCCGCGTGCCATGCTGCCTGAGGTGAAATCTTCCAGCGAAATCTATGGTTACACTGTCTTGCTTGGTGACCATTCCACTTACGGTACAAATCAGTCCGCCACCGCCGCTCTTGCACAAATTCAGATCCCCATAGCCGGCGCTGTCGGCGACCAGCAGGCCGCGTTGTTCGGCCAAGCCTGCTATACTAAAGGCATGGCCAAGAATACCTACGGAACCGGCTGCTTTGTGCTCAAACAAACCGGCGACCACCCCATCGCTTCCGACAAAGGACTGCTAACGACTATCGCGTGGGGAATAAACGGCAGCGTGGAGTATGCTCTCGAAGGCAGCGTCTTTACAGCCGGATCCGTTATTCAATGGCTGCGTGACGGACTCGGTTTGATCCAAAGTGCTGATGAAACAGAGGCCATAGCCAGTTCAGTCGAAGATACAGAAGGCGTTTATTTTGTTCCGGCTTTTACAGGTCTTGGCACACCCTACTGGAACCCCCATGCAAGAGGAATGATCAGCGGGATGACCCGCGGAACGACTAAAGCACATGTGATCCGTGCCGCCCTAGAAGCCATAGCCTATCAAAGTGCGGATGTACTCAAGGTGATGCAGGAAGAATCGGGTCTCGCTCTCCAAGAGTTACGGGTAGATGGCGGCGGCACAAATAATCATTTCTTGATGCAGTTCCAAGCGGACCTTCTCGGAGTTAATGTGGTCAAAGCCAAAGTCAAGGAAACTACAGCTCTCGGAGCAGCTTATTTGGCAGGATTGGCAGTGGGCTTCTGGAGAAATCAAGATGAAATCCAGAGCCTTTGGGAAGCGGAGGCCACATTCTACCCTAAGAAAGACGAGATTTACAGAAAGGCCAAATATGAAGGTTGGTTGAAGGCAGTCGCCCTGCAAAATTAAATATGGTAAACTCGAATCATCAGTAAGGAGACATATAAGCACGATGGATAAACAACAATATTTTAGCATCAATTTATTAAAATGGTTTCAAACCAATCAGAGAGATCTTCCTTGGAGAAGAACCAAAAACCCTTACCACATTTGGGTATCGGAGATTATGCTCCAACAAACGAGAGTGGACACGGTCATTCCGTACTTCTATAGATTTATTGAACAGTTTCCCACTATTGATGCTCTCGCAGAGGCTCCAGAGGAAAATGTGCTGAAGGCTTGGGAAGGGCTGGGTTATTATTCACGGGCCAGGAATTTGCAGACAGCCGTAAGGGAAGTAAAAGAACGTTATGGCGGTGTGGTTCCGAGCGATAAGGAAGAAATCTCAACGCTGCGCGGGGTGGGTCCTTATACAGCCGGAGCTATACTTAGCATTGCTTATAATCAACCTGAACCAGCTGTGGATGGCAATGTGATGAGGGTGCTTTCGCGTTATTTCTTAATAGAAGAAGATATCATGAAAGGCAGCACAAGGGTGCTTATGGAGAAAATGGT
>DASWUO010000208.1:0-2237 GCA_036401615.1 Bacilli bacterium
TTTCCTTTTCGAAAAAAACTTCATTGTTATAATCAGCATCTTTTATTTACAAACCCACGAACATGAGTATGTTTGTTTATTAGAATACCTCGAATTAATAATAATGATGTTACTGTTTGAAATGCAGAGTAATAAAGATTACCTATACAGCTATCATAACGTCCTGCCTTAAAATCATCTTTGGCTGACAATAGCTTCTCTTGTGCTTTTCGAAGCATTGCATCTTTGCAATGGTCAAGTTTAAACGAAGGCCCCAATGTTTTTCCAAGGTTATTAAGAAGTTAGATCAGAATGATTATTTCTTATATTCGGTTTTTTATCAGCAATTCGTGATTATTTTTTAATTCCTTCTATATTAATTTTGTAAATTATGGTAAAGTAAATAATTATTTACCTTAAGAAGAGAGGCACTATATGGACTTACAAAAAGAGAAGTTTAAGATCCATAAATATAGTTATGGGGGGAAAACAAAAGTATTTTATCAGATTGTTCTATCTTCTTTGAAAGGATTGACGGCATACAGGGCAAATATGCTCATGTCTATTGCAATCGGTCCTGTTAGCCTAGCAGCTCAGTACTTCATATGGAGATCGCTTCTTAACGGTTCAGAAACTGTAAACGGCATGAGTTTTGACATGATGATGACTTACTATGCTTTCGCCACGTTACTTCACATTTTTATTGGAGATAGTGTCGCTTATTTACTAAGTCAGCAAATATACAGCGGTTCGTTAATATCCATTCTATTAAAACCGGTAAATCATTTCAGTTATTTCTTTTTTGACAAAATAGGCAAGAAAATATTCTCCATTCTACTTGAGGTCGTTCCCTTAGCTTTAATTTTTATTCTGATTTTCAAGATCAATCTTATTCCTTACGAATTATTCTGGGCTGTAATATCGGTTTCAATAGCTTTTATTCATATATTTCTGATGAATTTCTGTATTGGCCTTACCGCATTCTGGCTAACGAATAATTGGTCTATCATACTAACGATAGGTTTTATTACTAGTATTTGTTCAGGACTGTTACTACCCCTTGACTTCTTTCCAGCCATATTTCAGAAAGTTTTATTTATTCTTCCTTTCAATTTTATGTACTACATTCCTACAAGGGTTATGTTGGGGAATTATCAGCTTGCCGGAATTTCCCTTGAGGTTCCACAGGTTGTATTACTTCAGTTTACCTATCTCGCAGCAATGTTATGTATAACGATATTTTTATGGAAAAGAGGTTTAAAAAAATTTATGGGGGTGGGTATGTGATCTCGGCGCTAAGGTGTATCGTATTAGGATATAAAATCTCGCTTGCTTCTAATATGGCTTATAGGGCCAACTTTTTTATGTGTCTGTTCATTATATTTATTGGCGAATTCTTCTTCCCGATCGTCACCATCCTTATATATAGTGCAGGAGTTTCCTTCCCCGGCTGGAGCCTATATGAGGTTTTACTGATACAGAGTGTCTTTTCCTTGTCTCGTGGAATTGGTTTTCCCCTATTCACCGGGATGTTCTTCAATGTAATGAGGCAGGTTGTGTCGGGTACTTTAGACGTTTTGCTGCTGAAGCCGAGACCGCTGATCTTCATAGTTATTATTACCGCATTCAATGCGTTGGACACCTCTAAAATTGTCGCGGGCACCCTGTTATTTTCTTATATTATTATCCAGCTGCCCTCGCCTGATTTACTGCATTGGGTAGAATTCTTTCTTCTGTTTATCCTATCGATTTCGCTGATATTTTCCTTCTTTCTTCTAATGTCAGTATATACCATAAGATTTGTCGGTTCAGACAGGGTACTTGGATTAATTGAGCCGATATCACAATTCGGTCTTTATCCAAATCATATTTTCAACTGGCCTATAAGAATTCTTGCAAACAATGTGATTCCTGTTGCGTTGATAGGTTACTTCCCTGCAGCAGTACTGCTTGGGAAAGATCTTCAAGGAATTCTTATAGGGATAATTACCGCGATTGCTTTTATAGCTGCCAGCCTGCTGTTATGGTCAAAATCGATTAACAAATACACTAGTGCAGGGGGGTAGTCTACGATGATCGAAGTAAATAACCTAAAGAGACAATTTATTACCTATGAGAGAGGCACTTCATTAAAAGAAGTAGTAGTCAGCCTTTTTAACCGAAAGGAGAGCATTGTCCATGCGCTTAAGGGTTTAAGCTTTGCTATAGGTGAAGGTGAACTAGTAGGTTTTCTAGGGCCCAATGGGGCGGGAAAGTCG
>DASWUO010000209.1:0-3553 GCA_036401615.1 Bacilli bacterium
CCGTGTCCAATAAAAGTATGGAGCGGGAGCTTCCTTACTCTGAGCGGGAAATCAACTGTATGCACGAGAAGATTAATATTGCCCGGGAAGCCGTAAATCGTGTAGTGGAGAGAGATGTGATTCTGCTAGATGCCAGTACGACAGCATGGCAAATGGCCCGTCTGCTCCCTGACATGCGCATAACGGTGCTGACCAATGCCATGAAGGTGGCGTTGGAGCTCGCAGAACGATCCAAGATTAAAGTGATCTTCACCGGAGGTACGCTCTCTGCCCCGTCACTTTCCTTCATTGGCCCGTTGGCGGAGAAAACCTTGCAGGAATATCACGTGAACAAGCTGTTCTTCTCCTGCAAAGGCGTTGACCTCGATCGCGGCTTAAGTGACTCCAACGAATCTCATGCTTTACTGAAGCGCTGCATGATGACCATTGCCGACCAATCGTACCTCTTGGCCGATCATACCAAATTCGGTGTCAAAGCGCTGACCATGTTTTCCCCGCTAAAGGACCTGCATGAAATCATCACAGATGTTAAACTCGATTCAACGATAAATGAACAATTAACCAGCTTAAACATGAAGGTTAGTAAAGTGTAAGTGAAATCATACAAAGAAGGCTAATGCAGCATATGCATAAGCCTTCTCTTATAATGTAGACTTGATTAAGCAATCAATTGTATCTCATACGGATCTACAGTCTTTTGGCATATCATGCGGATCTACAGTACCTTATTTCTTGTTCTATTGACTTATTTTGGCCCGTTGAGGATCTGTAACACCTTATTTCGTACAATAGAGGCCTGTAACCTTAATTTAATTCAGAATAGAGGAATGTAGATCCCCATGAAGTCGAAAACAGGCGAAATTAGAAGGATAGCGCCCTGTAGTTCCCGGCATGCCTGATTTACGTCCCGACAAAAGTCAGATTAATCTTCCTTGGTAAAACTTTGTACTGTGAATTCGGCAATGCTTGCAACCCTTCACGCCAATAACCTTTAACCAAACTACATCTTATCCGGCCACAAAATGCAATCAAGTGAATACTCGCCGGCACCAATTAGAGCTACACCAATGACCACGGCGATGACAACTAAATTATACTCGAAACCGTTTGTATTAACCCAAAAACCTTTTTTTGCGTCAACTTTAATAATAGCCACCAGCATAACAATGGTAATTAAAGCAGCTCCAATGATTGTACAGAAACCTGTTGCAAATAAAGCGCCTCCGACCAACTCAGCCAACCCGGCCAACACCGCCATAGTTACGCCAGGTTTGATGCCAATGGATTCCAACCACCCTCCAGTACCCTTTATTCCATAACCGCCAAACCAGCCAAACAATTTCTGTGCTCCGTGCCCCATGAAGAGAAGGCCCACTATGATTCGTATGATGAACAACCCTAAATCTTCCATTTCCAACAACTCCTTTTTTATCATATGTATGCGATTGACAACCCTTACATGCTTCATTGTAAATCATTAACTACCTTTTGAGAAGTAGTACTATAAAATAACTGTGTGGTGTTAATTATTCATGAAGAGGAGGGATGGGCAGAATATGCCGGATGTTTACATCCTCATGAGCGCAGCGGGCACGGTGATTTCGTATAGATGCCCCAACAATATCGCATAATAGCTTAATAAAAGGAGGCTGCACTATGGAAACGATTGATCCGAAAGACTCAAAAGCCCAGCAGGAACAAGCGCGTGAAAATCAAGAAAGGAAAGCTGGCAAAAAACAAGGAAAGAATCTAAACGAATTAGACAAAAAGCTCGATGGACCCAATCGTCCTTCAACATAATTTTTGAACAAGGAGGCAAGGGTATGGAGAAAGAAAAGGGGCAACAAACAACAGAGCAAGAAAAAAAAGCGGCTCCCGATACCGGCAATCTCGATCCATTCGAAATCAACTTTCTTCCTCAATTTGAGGAAAACCGCGGACCGCGCGAAGCTTTTGTTAACCAGTACGGGGTCACCATCGGCGATCATATGTACGAGTCTCAGGAGTCGCCGCTGCAGCAATGGTCCGTGGAAACAAACCCCTCCATGATGTCCGGCGATGAGTGGGTTCATCCCTTTAAAGACATTGGGTTTCAGACAGAAGAGAATCGTCAATATTTTGAAAAAGGAATAGCCCCCCAAGCTGGAATCTTCATGCATCCGGACAAGGATGTTGCTTACGAAATGAATCTGGAAACCGTGGATGGCGAGCCTTCCGATAAACCTTCCCAATAAACATTGGGATGAAAGCGAAGAGGAGAGATAGTCAATATACTCAATCTTCATGTTTATACACTCAAAGAAAGCCGCTTCACCTTCACCATAGGGGAAATAGCGGTTTTTCTGCTATACTATAGAGGACAACTTAAATAGAGGTGATCCTAACGTGATAAAATATGTCGTTTTTGATTTTGATGGCACAATTATTGATTCAAAGGGATTGGGTATTCAGTTATACAACGAATTAGCGGCGAAACAAAATTTCAAAATCATCCAACCCGAGGATATCCCGGCCTTAAGCTCTTTGTCCATTCCCGCAAGATGTGCCGAACTGCATGTTCCTCTCTATAGATTGCCCGAGTTGATCCACTATGCTTTGAAGAAATATGAAGAAGCTATTGGCTCTTTACAATCTTTTCAAGGAATAAAGGAAGTAATCATGCAGCTGAAAAGTCTAGGTTATATAATCGGCATTATTTCCTCAAATTCACAATCCAACATCAAGACTTTTTTGCAAAATAACGGGATTGATGAATTCGATCATATCCATTCCGGAAAAAACCTATTTGGTAAACATTTTATCATAAACGGGTTTTTAAGAAAGAATAACATTCAACGTGATGAAATGATCTATATAGCGGATGAGTTAAGAGACATTAAGGCCTGCAAGAAATCGCGCGTAAGGATCATTTCCGTGACTTGGGGCTTTGATTCGGTTGAGCTTCTCTCTACAGAAAGTCCGGACTTCTTAGTGGATCGTCCATCGCAAATCCTTGATATTGTAAAGGCTCATTCAATATACTAAACACCAGACCGTTGCAATCATTTCAGCGAGATGTATAATATGAACTATAACGATTTTAATTTAATATTATAAAATAGGAGTGATAGTACAATGTCCATGTCTTTTGAAACATATATGAAAGATGTAGTTCAACCTATGAGAGATGATCTAACCCGTGTGGGGGTCAAGGAGCTTCGTACTCCTGAAGAAGTGGTTGAACATATTCCTTACGCTAAAGGCACAACTCTTCTTGTGGTCAATTCCGTTTGCGGCTGTGCTGCCGGACAATGCAGACCCGGAATCAGCCAAGCCCTGCAGCATGATGTGATTCCTGACAATCTGTACACCGTCTTTGCCGGCCAGGATAAAGAAGCGACTGCAAAAGCCCGTGAATACTTGGCTCCTTACCCTCCATCATCACCCTCCATTGCTCTGATAAAAGATGGGGAATTGGTGCATTTTATTGAACGCCATAGCATAGAAGACCGTTCCGGCTCAGCGATTGCCGCTGAATTAACAGCTGCTTTTGACAAGTATTGCAAATAAATCC
>DASWUO010000210.1:0-7188 GCA_036401615.1 Bacilli bacterium
ATTGGTAAAAATATGTCCCCGAATGAATCTAGATTTAGATTTGTTTTGGGTATATCATATAAATATGAAAGCGTTTTAATTAATGCGCAATCGATTGCGTTCTGGAATGGTGTCATAAGAGGTTAAGAAAGAAGGTGAGAAACCATGTAGTTTCTAGGACATTCTTCCGACGAAGCTTAATTTTATTCAGGAGGTGTTGAAATAAACTATTGTCTCATAACATCGAATCTTATAATCAAAGACACATTAAAAATATGGGAGGACAACGTATACTATGAAAGTAAAAAAAAGGATTAGAAATTTAACAACAGGCTTGCTGGCTGTCATTGTTTTATTAGGCACCATAACCTTCGCCAATCCTGCGCCCGTTCAAGCAGCTAATACCATTACGAACCCGAGTTTTGAATCGGGCAATCTTACCGGTTGGACAATTGTAAGCGGTACATCGTTTAGCAATTCCAGTGTGGCCACAGAAACGGATTATTGGAATTTACAGGCTTTTAACCAAAATAACTTTTGGCATATCTGGGGAGGAAGAGGAGATAATGCAAAGGTTGGCGCCATAAAGTCCGAAACCTTTACTGTCGGCGGTGACGGATTAATGAATTTTCTGATCGGCGGCGGAAATGACATCAACAACTTGTATGTTGCCCTTGTAAGAAACTCCGATGGTGTAGAGCTGCTTAAGGCAACAGGTACTGGAACAGATACTTATGCAAGGGTAAATTGGAACGCTTCTGCTTATGCCGGTACGGTTTGCTACATTAAGCTTTACGATAATTCCACAACCGGGCATTTGAATTTTGACGATATGAATGTGCCTCCCACGGCGACACTTAATAATCATATTGAACCGGGCATTTACAACCATGATTTCGAGTATAGCGATCTTTATCCAAACCAAGTAAAAGGGTGGATTGTTGTAAGCGGGGATGCATTCAATGCCAATAGTCTTACCCACGAAATTAACTACAGTCAGGGCGGAAAATTTTATCAAACCGGGACCTACCATCTTTGGGGTGTTAAGGCGGCAGGGGATTCGGCGATTGGCGTGTTGAAGTCCGAAACTTTTACATTAGGCGGGAATGGCGGCATTGATTTTCTAATCGGCGGCGGTAAAAATATATCGAACTTATATGTCGCGTTGGTCAGAGCGTCGGATAATGTAGAACTTATGAAGGAAACCGGTCGTAATTCTGAAAAGTTTCAAAGGGTATACTGGGACGCTTCGGCGTATTCAGGGCAAAATCTCTATATCAAGATCGTGGATAATAATACAGGCGGATGGGGTCATATTAACGCAGATGACTTTAACGTATACACTTCCAAATATTCCGGAGGTTTACTGGGACACTGGAAATTAAACGAAGGTACAGGAAAATTGGCGGCTGAAACCGTTTCCTCAACAACTGATCCCGTGTCCTATCACCTAAATACCGGTGTTTATCAGGCATCGCAGGATCCATTGTGGCGAAGTGACGGGGTCAACGGGGGCGCGTTGCTGTTTGATGGTTATTCTACTTGGATAACACGCACGCCCAATAAAATCCCCGTTCCGCAAAAAGCGCTGACCATCGAAGCTTGGGTTGCTCCAAGGAATTTCGAACATGGGGACGAGAACCGGCTTTCAGCTATTGTAAGCCAGCATGACAGGGAAGCAAAGGAAGGGTATCTCCTGGGGAATTACAGGCATGGCACATGGGGATTGCAGTTTGGAGCTAACGGTAATTGGCGTGAAATTATGTCGGACAAGCTGCTTCCTCTTGATGAGTGGAGCTATATTGCAGCAACATATGACAGTGCTAACGGAAAAGCGATTTTATATCAAAACGGCAAACAGGTCGCTTCGGCAAACTTTCCAATAGGTGAAACGATTACACCGCACGTTAACGACTTGTTAATTGGCAAGAATAATCAAGGTATGTGGTTGTATGGTTATTCACTTAACATGTTCAGCGGACTGATCGATGATGTGAAAGTTCGCGGGACCGCATTGAGTGCTTCGACTATATTAAGTTCATATAATGGATTTTTAAGCGCTTTAGGCGGAAATCTTCCAACGGCTAATAATAGAATCGATCGAAACATCTTATCGGCCGATGTGCAGCGTCCGCAATTTCATGCACAGCCGCCAAACCATTGGCAGAACGAGCCGGGAGGACCAATCTATTTCAACGGCCAATATCATGTATTCTATCAGAGTAATCCGCGCGGACCTTACTGGAACCATATCCGTTGGGGTCATCTGGTCAGTACGGATATGGTGAAATGGAGAGATGCCAAGGATCCCATTGCACCAGGCAGGCATGACATTGATCCGGAAGGAGCATGGGCCGGGGGAGCTATCGTGGACGCTACGGGCAATCCTGTTATTTTCTATACCGCGGGCGATGACAGAAAATATCCGAACCAACGGATAAATATTGCAAGAAGCACCTACCTGCAGGATGGAGATAACGATTTAAATCGATGGACGAAAAACCCGACAGTTGTGGTTAACCAGGAGTCAGGGCAGGGCATCATGGGTGAATTTCGTGATCCCTTCGTCTTTAAAGACGGAAGCACCTGGTTTATGCTTGTAACGTCCGGAGTAGCCAATGCGGGCGGAACGGCTTTGATCTATTCAACTACGGATTCCAATTTGTTGAATTGGACTTACCGGGGGGAGCTTTATACAGGCAACTCTACAACTTATCCATTAACGGGAGAGGTATGGGAGCTTCCACACCTGCTTCCTCTTGGAACTAGCGGGAAGCATATACTTATGATTAACCCGGCAAAGATGGCGCAGACAGAACGTCAATCGCGCTATACATGGTACTGGATTGGAACTTGGAATAGTTCTACGGCAAGATTCACTCCTGATAATGCCGAGCCCCAGCTGCTTGATGTCGGCGAGCACTTCACAGGTCCGGCAGCGTTTGTTACACCGGATGGCAGGACAGTGGTTCATACGATCGCACAAGGAAGAAGAAGCGCCACGATGGATTACAATGCGGGTTATGCCCACAGCTTCGGCCTTCCGGTTAGTGTTTATTTGCGGGCAGACGGCAAGCTTGGCATAGATCCTATAACCGAGCTTCAGAGCTTGCGGGGAACACAGCTAGTCAATATCACAACCGACACGTCGTTTGATTCAGCCAACACAACCCTTTCCGGCATAAGCGGGGACATGCTGGAAATTGAAATGGAATTGGACAATGGTTCGGCAAATGAAGTTGGAATTAGTGTGCGCCGTTCACCTTTGGCCGAAGAAGAAACAGTGGTGTACTATAAGGACAGCAGCAAAGAATTTTTTGTGAACCGAACCAAATCCAGCCTCAATCCCGATGTGGAAAAATGGTATAATGGCGGTGTTATCGATATTGGTACGGAGAACATAAAACTTCATATTTATATCGATCGATCCCTGATTGAATCGTATCTTAATAGTATGAAAGGTTTGACTACAAGGTCTTATCCTACGAGAAGCGACGCTACAGGTTTAAGATTATGGGCAGGCAGCAACAGTAATACAGTTGTGGTTAAATCGTTAAAGATTTGGAGTATGAATTCGGCCTATTCGACAGTTAATCCGACTGGAGTGACGGTAAGTCCATCAAGTAAACAGCTTAGTGTTGGAGACAGCCATCTGTTGACAGCTAATGTTTCGCCTTCCAACGCGACAAATAAGGATATCATCTGGACTTCCAGCAATACGTCTGTAACAGAAGTAATTAATGGCATAGTAACGGCCAAAGCGGCTGGTACGGCAACCATTACAGCAAAGACAAGGGTTGGCGGCTTTACAGGTACCAGTTCGATTACTGTAGTGGCTGAACCTGCCCATGACAGTTTAATCAACGGCGATTTCGACCAAAATTTATCAGGCTGGACTATTTTAAGTGGGAACGCTTTCAGCAGCCAGGATATTACCACAGATAAAGATTGGGGCTGGGGAGGACCGTTTAATCAAAATGGATATTATCATCTGTGGGGCGCAAAAGAAGGCGGAGACTCCCAAGTTGGTTCGATGAGATCTCACAAGTTTATCTTAGGCGGGAATGGACAGATGAACTTTCTGGTCTCCGGCGGCAACAATATTTATGATCTATATGTCGCTTTAGTAAGGGATTCAGACGGAAAAGAACTGTTTAAAGTCAGCGGCGGGAATCAGGAAGGGTATACAAGAGTAAATTGGGATGCTTCCGACTATATCGGAACCAAGTCATATATCAAAATCGTGGACAACGCAACAGGTGCTTGGGGACATATTAATGTGGATAGCTTCGATGTTCCCGTTCAGCCGCCGACTGTGACAAACATAACTAATCCTGATTTTGAAACCGGGAACTTGAGCGGTTGGACCATTGTCAGCGGAAACGCCCTCAGCGATCTTGACGTGACTTCGGACACAGGCTGGGGTTGGGGAGGTCCTTTCAACCATAACGGCACCTACCACTTGTGGGGCCATAAAGATGGCGGGGACAGTCAGGTTGGCATTATTAAATCAAGCACTTTTACCCTATACGGAACTGGCTGGATCGACTTCCTGATTGGCGGCGGAAAGGATATCAATAACCTGTATGTTTCGCTGGTCAGGGCTTCAGATGGTGCGGAACTGTTCAAGGCGACAGGTTATAACGACGAGGCTTACCACAGGGCATACTGGGATGCTTCGGCCTACGTAGGGGAGGACGTGTATATTAAAGTAGTGGATAATTCGACAGGCGGTTGGGGCCATATCAATGTCGACGATTTACGTGTTTACAACACCGAGAGTGATATTTCAAGCGGAGACCGATATCAAAAGTTTCGCGAAAAATACCATTTTACACCGGACAGAAAATGGATGAATGACCCGAACGGACTTGTTTATTATGCCGGGGAATACCATGTTTTCTACCAGCACAATCCTACGGGCACCACTTGGGGACCGATGTATTGGGGCCATGCGGTCAGCACCGATTTAGTGAATTGGCAGCGCCTGCCTATTGCTATAGAACCCGACACCAACGGATACATTTGGTCAGGTTCCGTTGTCGTGGATACGAATAATACGAGCGGCTTCCAAACAGGCACTGAAAAGGCATTGGTTGCTATCTTTACCCACGAGAAGGCGGGAGTACAGGTTCAAAGCCTTGCCTACAGCAACGATAAGGGAAGGACATGGACCAAGTATTCCGGAAATCCGGTCATAACCATGCCTGCCGGACTTACCGTATTCCGCGATCCGAAAGTTTTCTGGCATTCGGGCAGCAGCAAGTGGGTAATGGTGATCTCGGCCGGTGACAGGGTGAGAATATATACTTCCACAAATTTAAAGACCTGGACCTATGCCAGCGAATTTGGAAGCACACACGGTTCCCATGCAGGCACTTGGGAATGTCCTGATTTATTCCAATTATCAGTCGACGGCAGTTCAACTAATAAAAAGTGGGTTTTGGCGGTAAGCATTAGTAATGGCGCCCCAGCCGGCGGTTCCGGAATGCAATATTTTGTCGGCCAATTTAGTGGAACTGCCTTTACCAATGACAACACGGCCAGTACCGTTCTTTGGGCAGACCATGGTGCAGATTTCTATGCCGGGGTTTCATTTAATGACATTCCTTCTTCCGATGGCCGCCGTCTATGGCTTGCGTGGATGAATAACTGGGATTATGGACAGAGTATACCAACTTCTGTATGGAGAAGCTCATTGACGATTCCGCGCGAAGTGAAACTGACCGATATTTCGGGTACTGGAGTCAGAATGACGCAAACTCCGATCAGTGAACTCAGCACTTTACGCGGAACAAGCAGCAGTTGGACCAACCAGAATATTTCGCCGGGCAGCAATCTCCTGTCCAGCATTACGGGAACCTCCCTTGAGATTGTAGCTGAATTCACAACGAATACGGCCACAGCTACCGAATTTGGATTTAAAGTTCGTAAGGGAGGCAATAACTATACAACCATAGCCTACGATAAAACCAATTCGAAATTGTTTGTTAACCGCACATCTTCGGGAGAATCCGGTTTTTATAGCACCTTCGCGGCTAGACATGAGGTGCTCATGGCTCCTGTAAGCAATAAGGTGAAGCTGCGCATATTCGTAGATAGATCATCTGTTGAGGTCTTAGGCAATGATGGCAAAGCATCAATGACGGAGCAAATCTTCCCTGATCTTTCTAGTGTAGGACTTGAGCTTTACAGTATTGGCGGAGATGTAACTTTGAATAGTCTTACTGTGTACCAGCTTAATGCTGCAACATTTACAAATCCATAACTATTAAATTGTTGTGACTCCCCCTTCCGTTTATACTAAGGAAACGGGGAGTTTTTCCTTTGCCTACATATTTCTATCCTAACGAGGAAAGATAATCTAAAGCGAAAGGAGCTGTTTCTATGATAATAGGCATCCCTAAAGAGACCAAAAACAATGAAAATCGCATTTCCTTAACACCAGCGGGAGTAAATGTATTAAAAAATGCCGGTCATCAAGTTTATGTGGAGCAGGGAGCCGGTGTTGGCAGCGGATTTACAGATGAAGATTTCGCCAAAGAAGGCGCACGACTGCTGCCTGAAGCTGCAGAGGTGTGGAGAAACGCAGAGATGGTTATGAAGGTGAAAGAACCCCTGCCGCCAGAATATGCTTATTTCCGCCCCAATCTAATCTTATTTACTTATCTCCATCTTGCAGCTGCGGGGGAGCTTGCTGCTCAATTGTTGGAACAACAAGTCATTTCAGTGGCCTATGAAACGATTCAGCTTCCCAACGGCGGGTTGCCTTTATTAACTCCAATGAGCGAAGTCGCGGGAAGAATGTCCGTACAGGTGGGAGCGCAATACCTTGAAACCTTCTATGGAGGGCGCGGCATTTTATTAGGAGGGGTTCCGGGTGTTCCTCCAGCCAACGTCATCATTCTGGGCGGCGGCATCGTGGGGACCAATGCGGCGAAGATGGCTCTGGGTTTAGGTGCCCATGTGGTGATCATCGAAAGAAGTGCGGACCGGATGAGGTATCTCGATGATGTCTTCAATGGCCGGGTAAGTACGCTGATGTCGAACCCTATTAATATTGCAAGTGCAGTGCAGAAAGCGGATTTGCTCATTGGTGCTGTGCTGATTCCCGGGGCCCGGGCTCCAAAACTGGTTAGTGAAGACATGGTTAAGCAGATGAAGAAGGGAGCCGTTATTGTGGATGTGGCCGTAGATCAGGGCGGTTCT
>DASWUO010000211.1:0-2697 GCA_036401615.1 Bacilli bacterium
ACGATTTATTATCATTGGCCAGAGCGGATGCAGGTTATAAAATGAGCAAGGAACCCGTGGAATTACGGCCTTTAGTCGAGGAAGTGGTCCGAAAAGCTCAATTTCTGCCTAAGAAAGTACAATGGGATTCAGGGGATTTAGACCCGCTGCAGCACATTATCGTTGAAGGCAACAAAGATTCTCTGCAGCAATTGTTGTTTATTCTAATCGAAAATGCTTTCAAGTATACGGAACAAGGGCATGTTAAATTGGATGTGCAGCGAACAGGTGAGCTTATAGGTATCCGCATCAGCGACAGCGGGATTGGTATGGATAATGATGAGGTCCAGCACATCTTTGAACGGTTCTACCGGGCTGATCCCTCCAGAGGAAAAACCAGCGGCATTGGTCTGGGTCTGTCCATCGCCAAGAACATCATTGACGAACACAATGGATCGATTGAAGTAGTTACATGTAAGGGCACAGGAACTACCTTTATCATCTGGCTGCCCGTTTACTATCCGCCGGAGGTTTAATGAGGTATAATTGACTCACGAAGCTTCATTTTTTCACATTAGGGGGTGCAATCATGGAAGTTGTCAAAATATCGCCAAGAGGCTACTGTTACGGTGTGGTAGATGCCATGGTTTTAGCTATGCAGACAGCGAAGAACCTGGATTTGCCGAGACCTGTCTATATTCTGGGAATGATTGTCCATAACAGTCATGTGACCGATTCTTTTGAGAAGGAAGGGGTCATTACGCTGGATGGGGAAAACCGTCTTGAAATATTGGACCAGGTGGAGAAAGGGACGGTCATCTTCACAGCACACGGAGTTTCACCCGAGGTACGCCGCAAGGCAAGAGCCAAGGGCTTGACCGTGGTTGATGCAACTTGTCCTGACGTAACGAAGACCCATGATTTAATCAGGGAAAAGACAGCGGAAGGCTATCAGATTATCTATATAGGCAAAAAATCGCATCCCGAACCGGAAGGCGCCATCGGAATAGCTCCGGAAAGCGTCCATCTGATTGAGTCGGAGGATGAGATAAATAAGCTGAACCTGCAAACTGACCGTATTATCATAACGAATCAGACTACAATGAGCCAATGGGACATCCGCCATATTATAAGCCGGCTCATCCAACGTTACCCCACCGCCGAAATTCATAATGAAATTTGCCTCGCTACCCAAGTTAGGCAGGAGGCTGTGGCGGAACAAGCGAAAGAGACGGATGTCGTAATTGTAGTAGGAGACCCGCGCAGCAACAATTCCAACCGCTTGGTTCAGGTTTCCGAAGAAATAGCAGGGGTGCAGGCTTATCGTATTTCCGATGTGACGGAAATAAAGAATGAATGGCTTAAGGATAAGAAGAAGGTTGGCGTTACTTCAGGAGCTTCGACACCCACGCCTATAACCAAAGAAGTCATTCAGTATCTTGAACAATACGATCCGCAGGATGCCGGCACATGGGAGATTAAAAGAACCGTGAACCATAACCGTTTACTGCCGACCGTTAGAGAGAAATCCGGCAAATAAGTGGAACTGAATTATGGCCATTCAGGGCTTCTTTGTCGATTTTGTGACCATCGGGTGCAGAGTGTAAGAATACCTTACACTAATTTAAAATATACCTTACATAAGTATTGACGTTGTTTGTATGTCGTTTTATAATTTTCACATAAATAATATAAACTGAACGATTATTAGTCTATTGACGAAAATTGTTCGGAATTGGGAGGAAAATTCGGATGTCAGTTCAGAAAGTTATCGAGACTATCAAAGAAAATAATATTGAATGGGTGGATTTTCGTTTCGTTGATTTATCGGGAAAAGCCCATCACATTACGGTTCCAGCCGTAGAAGTAGAGGAAGAAACCTTTGTTAACGGTGTAGCGTTTGACGGTTCATCCATTCCTGGATTCAGGGGAATTGAGGAATCGGATATGGTAATGATTCCGGACACAGAATCCGCCTATGTTGATCCTTTCACGGCACATCCTACTTTGATTATCATCTGCAGCATCCATACACCTGACGGAGAGCGTTATAACCGCGATCCCCGCAATATTGCCAAACTGGCCGAAGAATATTTGCAAACCTGCGGTGTGGGTGATACAGCCTATTTTGCCCCGGAATCCGAATTTTTTATATTTGATGATGTACGTTATGAAAGCGGCATGAACACTTCTTATTTCTCGGTTGACTCCGAGGAAGCGGCATGGAACACAGCCCGTAAAGAAGAAGGCGGCAACCTTGGATTTAAGGTTCGCGTTAAAGGCGGATACGTTCCGGTAGCTCCAACGGACTCCCAGCAAGACATTCGAAGTGAAATGTGCCGGTTGTTGATGGAAGCGGGTCTTCGCATTGAGCGCCATCACCACGAAGTAGCTACAGCAGGACAAGCTGAAATTAATTTCCGTTTCGACACCTTGTCGAAGACTGCCGATAATTTAATGAAATACAAGTACATTGTTCAGAATGTAGCCAGACAATATGGCAAGATCGCAACATTTATGCCTAAACCGCTTTTCGGCGACAACGGCAGCGGGATGCACGTACACCAAAGTATCTTTAACGGCGGAAAACCTTTATTTTATGAAAAAGGCGCTTATGCCAACCTGAGTGAAATGGCGATGCATTACATTGGCGGCATTCTGCATCATGCTCCGGCATTGATTGCTATTACAAATCCCAGCACAAACTCATTCAAACGT
>DASWUO010000212.1:0-3670 GCA_036401615.1 Bacilli bacterium
AAGAAAAAAAGGGAAGTGCGCAATGCGTTGGAGAGAAATAAGCATTCACACCACAGAAGAAGCAGCGGAAGTCATTTCCGATTTATTTATCGGCATGGGATCCGGCGGCGCTTCCATCGAAGAATCGGGTACACTGGATAAGCAGCGGGATACTTCCTTTGGGCAACTGTATGACCACCCGTTTAATAATATCCCTGACGGGGAGGCCATTGTAAAAGGTTATTTCGCAGAGCATATCGTTATGGATCCGTTAGTGCAGCAACTTAAAGTATGCTTGGAGCAGCTTAGAATTAATGGCATCGAAGCGGGACCGGCTCTGATTGAACTAAGGGAAGTTGATGAGGAAGACTGGGCTACAGCATGGAAGCAATATTTCAAACCTATTCGCATTTCTAATAAAATAACGATAAAACCCACTTGGGAAGAATATGCTGCAGAAGAAGACGAGATCGTTATCGAGCTTGATCCGGGAATGGCTTTCGGTACAGGGACACATCCAACAACGGCACTATGCTTACGAAGCTTGGAGAAATACTTGGTTAAACATGACGAGGTCATTGACGTGGGAACCGGTACAGGGGTTTTGGCTATTGGTGCTGCAAAATTAGGGGCAACTCATGTCCTTGCCCTGGACTTGGATCCGGTAGCTATCTCAAGTGCACAAGACAATATTGGCCTTAACCAGCTGCATGGACAGATTACTTTACACCAAAGTGACCTTCTGGAAGTGCTGCAAATCAGTAAAGCCGGAGAACTAAGAGCAGAAGAACCAATCCGTAATTTGGGTGTGTCGATTCCAGTGAAGCTGGTGGTTGCCAACATACTGGCGGAAATTATCATCCTTTTTGTAAGTGATGTGTTTGAAGTTCTCCAACACGGCGGCTATTATATTACATCAGGAATTATAAAGAGAAAAGCGCCTGATGTGGAGAAAGCACTCTTGGAAGCCGGGTTTGTAATTGCCGAAATTTCTTACGAGCAGGATTGGGCGGTTATTGTAGCCAGGAAGGACTAGGTGAGGCATGGATTTTTTGGAGAATTTTTTGGCTTATCCGCTTGAGGATTTGCCCTTTGTGGTGATCACCTTGATCATGGCTTTCACTATTCACGAATTTGCCCATGCGTATTTCTCGTATAAGTTTGGCGACTCCACGGCTAAAGACCAAGGGAGAGTAACTTTAGACCCCCGAAGCCATCTGGATATCATTGGTACCCTATTGATCCTGATTGCGGGATTTGGTTGGGCCAAGCCGGTTCCGGTCAACCGCAGCCGCTTTAAGTATCCCCGCTTGATGGGTATCATTGTTTCTGCCGCAGGACCCCTAAGTAATTTGCTGCTTGCTTTTATCGGAGTATTGCTTTTTCAAATTCTTCAAGCCGCAGGCTGGATTCCCGGTTCATCGGGTATTTCTGTTGCTGTTGTCCACTTTTATTCCATTTTTGTAGAACTTAATATCGTATTATTTATCTTCAATTTAATTCCGCTGCCTCCGCTGGACGGTTACCGCATTATCGAAGATTTGGCCCCGAATACTTTGCGGGCAAGAATGTCACAGTACGAACACTGGGGTATATTTATCTTCTTAATTTTGATTCTGGTTCCTCTGCTGCGGGCAATAACCATTCTTCCATTATTTGGTCTTGTAGATAATATTTTTATTATTTTCAGGGATATCATTTCGATTTTCCTCGGGGGTCAGTAGGCCATGCAGCGTTATTTCCTTGCCAGGGATCAATTCACGGACACCTCTGTACAAATCACAGGTGATGATGCCCACCACATCATGAACGTCATGCGTTCCTCTACCGGTGAACAACTGATTTGCAGCAATGGAGTGGACCGGGAGGTATTGGTGCAAATCACAGAACTGCAGAAAGGCCTGGTCCATGCTTCTATAGTCGAAGAGCTAAGTATGGATCATGAGCCGGGGGTGGAGGTTTGGATTGCGCAAAGCTTGCCTAAAGGGGACAAGATGGAGTCTGTTATTCAAAAATGTACCGAAATTGGCGCAGCCCGGTTCATTCCCTTCGTATCTGAGAGAACGATTGTGCAGTATGATGGACGAAAAGAACTAAAACGAATCGAGCGATGGCAGAAAATTGCCAAAGAAGCGGCGGAGCAGGCACACCGAAACCGTATGCCGGCGGTCGAAGCAGCCCTTTCTTTTAAACAATTGTTGGATAGGGTACAGGAAGTAGATTTAGCTTTATTTTGTTATGAGAAAGAAGCCGGGTTGCTGTTAAAGGATGTTTTGCAAAAGACAGAAATTAAGCCGCAAGAGGGAAAAAAGCCGATTTATTTATTGATCATAGGTTCTGAGGGCGGATTTACCGAGGGTGAGATGGGTAAAGCCGAAGCTGCAGGCTGCAAGTCCACCAGCCTTGGATCAAGAATTTTACGAACAGAAACCGCCGCAATGGTGGGGCTTACTTGTATAATGTACGAAACCGGGGAAATGGGGTAGAAGAGATGCCGTCTGTAGCTTTTTATACGCTGGGTTGCAAGGTGAACTTTTATGATACGGAAGCGATTTGGCAGTTGTTCAAGGGTGATGGGTACGAGCAGCTGGATTTCGAACAAACCGCGGATGTGTATTTGATTAATACATGTACAGTGACCAATACCGGAGATAAGAAGAGCCGGCAAATCATCCGCAGGGCGGTTAGGCGAAACCCTGAGGCGATTATTGCTGTGACGGGCTGCTATGCCCAAACCTCTCCCGCAGAAATTCTGGACATTCCTGGCGTGGACTTGGTCATCGGAACACAGGATCGGGATCAGATCCTGCCGTTGATCCGCCAGTTTCAAGAAGAGCGCCAGCCGCTTAATGCAGTTCGTAATATTATGAAAACGCGGGAGTTCGAAGAGCTCGATGTACCGGATTTTGCCGATCATACCCGTGCTTTTCTGAAGATTCAAGAGGGCTGCAACAACTTCTGCACTTTCTGTATTATTCCCTGGTCCCGGGGGTTGTCCCGAAGCCGCAGTCCCGAGAGTGTGCTGAAGCAAGCACGTCAACTGGTTCACGCCGGATATGAGGAAATTGTCCTGACCGGTATTCATACCGGGGGCTACGGGGATGATTTGGACGATTATAAATTGGCTGATTTGCTGCGGGACTTGGATGCCGTCGAGGGCTTGAGACGTATCCGCATCAGTTCCATTGAAGCCAGCCAAATTGATGATGAGGTTATAGCTATACTAAAGAGTTCCGCGAAAATGTGCCGCCATCTTCATATTCCTCTGCAAGCGGGGGATGATGATATCCTGGGCAGAATGAGAAGGAAATACACCACAGCAGAATTTGCCGCTAAAATACAAAGAATCCGTGAAGTCATGCCGGGAGTTGCTATTACGACCGATGTGATTGTTGGTTTTCCCGGTGAAACGGAAGAAATGTATTGGAATGGTTATCGTTATATGGAGCAGCTTAAGTTTGCGGAAATGCATGTTTTTCCTTATTCCAAACGAACGGGAACTCCGGCAGCCAAAATGGATGGGCAAGTGGAGGAAGAGGAGAAGAACCGAAGGGTGCATGAACTGATTGAACTTTCCGAGCAAATGCAGCTTGCGTATGCGAAATCTTTTATTGGACAAATCTTGGAAGTCATCCCCGAAGGAAAGCCAAAAGGAGTTTCCGGGGATGGCCTTATTGCCGGGTTCTCGGAT
>DASWUO010000213.1:0-4926 GCA_036401615.1 Bacilli bacterium
GGCTGCTCAGTCCGATAAGCAACATCAACCACGGTACGCACCATACATACGAGATTCGACAGTACCGCCGCTACGGAAACTTTCAGTTTACGTGCTTCCTTTGGAACGTATTGTTGCCTCGTCACATTGGTTAAATCAAAGTATATTGTTTTTTGTTTTTTCCTGGCTAGCCGTAGTAATGGTTTTCTCGTATTTCAAGGACGCGCGTTCACCCAAAGCTACACAGGTACACATATATAGGAGATCTATAATGGTAATTTGTCCGGTAATGAGCGGCATGTCGATGTTTAAAAACATATTGGCGTTACGGGAAGTAGTGTATAGATTGTAATCACAGGTTTTCGACAGCGGTGATATGGCATAATCGCTGAGTCCCACAACGGTAACCCCATTCTTCTTGGCGAGACGCGCCGCTTCTACAACGTTCTCTGTACGCCCTGAAGAGGAAATGACAAATAACAGGTCTTCATCGGTTAATAGGGCTGCTTGCATCTTGTACAAGGTGGAATCAATATCAGAGCTGCAGTTGAGGCCTATTCTGAAAAAGCGGCTGTAGGCATAGCGGGCGCACAAACCTGAAGAACCCGCACCGATAAAGCATAATTTTTTGGCCTTTACGATTTCCTGCACAACCACTTCAATTTCAGAAATATTCATAATGGCAAGGCTGTCCTCCAAAACTTTAAAAGCTAGACCATAGACATTTTCGCAGATCCCCTGCGTTGAAGTTTCCAACCCGACAGTTAAATTCTGAATAATGGTTCCAACATTGTTGTTATTGATGACATCATAAATCAAGCTTGATTTTAACTCCCGGAAGCCGGAATAACCTATTTTCCTGCACAACCGGTCAACGGTTGAATAGCTTGAATCGCTTGCAACCGCAAGCTCTTCCATGGTCATGGTTGTTACGAGCTCGGCATGATCCAGTATGTAATTTGCGACACGACGCTCCGCCGCTTTCAAATTGTTGATAATACTTTGGACACGTAGTATACAGCTGCCTTTGGAAGAAACAATTGATTTCATAAACTACTCCGTTCTATCACGATTTAAATATATTTATGATATAAATAATACCATATATAATTATGGATGAAAAGAGTGAAGTTCTAGGACATATAGATAAAACTTAACGGAACTACAGGCCTTTATTCGCTGCAAATTGAACTGTATCTACCGGAAAACCAACAAATAACACACCATAGTTCCTTCGAAGACAGAAAACCAGCCATTTCTCTCAAATAACGCACCACAGTTCCCCGACTAAGCTTTTTTATGTTTTTTACGAAAGAGAATGGATGAATCAGAAAAAATGATATATTTTATAGTAAAAAATCAATAAAATAATTGATATTTTATATATATTTTATTTATAAACGGATGATATAATTTCTTTAAGAAAATAACATTTTAAATGATTGGTGGAGGTATTTAAATGGCATTTCCTAAAGTATATTTAGCAGTCGATAATGTTTCCGCCTCTAAACGTTGGACTGCTCCAAATGATTGGATCCAGATGATTCGGGATACTGGTGTAAGTTATATAGAAGCCAGTGCGGATACTGAGTGTGATCCCTTGTATACCACCCCTTCCTACATAAAAGACTGGGTCAAAGAGGTTAAACGCAGCTGTGCACAGAACGGCATGAACCTTTCCAATCTTTACTCCGGGCACGGTACCTATGCAACCATCGGTCTTGCTCATTCCGATAACCGAATCCGGGAACATATCCTGGAGAATTGGATAAAACCTTACATTGATATGGCAGCTGAACTGGATGTGGGCGTTGGATTCTACTGTCATGCCTTTCCGGACAATGTTCTGCAGAATAGGGATGCCTACGGCGATGAGATAAAAAGATTGGAGAATATCATGGGGGAAGCGCGTGATTATGCTTCTGCCATATGTAATAAGCCTATTTCTTTAGAGCAGATGTATAGTCCGCATCAATATCCATGGACGATCGAAACCTCTCTGGACTTCATCCGAAACACAGGAATTTATATCACATTGGATACAGGACATCAGGTCGGACAGAAGAAGTTTTTACGTCCCACTTCGGACGAGATAAGGGAAGCCTGTATGCCGGGAGGGCGTTATGTCTGGACTGGAACCGCTTACTCCAGCAGCCTTATCAAAAGAGCCTGCCTGGGAGAGATCAACAAGGATGAAGCGGTTCATCGGATAGAAGAAGACATGGATGGAAACCCGCACCTTTTCTCTTCGGAAATAGATAGTGATTTGTATCAATGGGCAAGGGAAGTGGGCTGCTATTCTCCTATTATCCATCTGCAGCAAACAGACGGCAGCAGCTCAAGCCATTGGTCCTTCACGGAGGAAAATAACAACAAGGGAATTGTTGATCCCGTTAAGTTATTGAAATCGCTTTTTCAATCATATCAACAGGCAGAACGCACAGGAATGCCCGCACACTGCAAGGAAATTACGTTTACTCTTGAATTGTTCTACAATTCAATGCAATATCCATCTCACATTTGTTCGCAGCTTTCCCAATCCGTTGACTATTGGAGGAAGTTTATTCCGGAAGACGGGATGTATTTGGATCAACTTCCTTGCTTGTTGCAGCTCAAATAGGGACGTAAACTAACGGGAGGATTTCCTGATGAAACTACCGGCAGTGCAGTTTAGAAGAGGGATCGTTATTGATAAGTGTCAGCCTGCGGGCATACCGCCGCATGATTCAGCAAGAATCAAACCGGAAGATATGAGAATGATCAAAAAAACCGGTGTGGATCATGTAAAGGTTTTGTTTACGCCATCTGCCATCATTGAACACGATCGCCTTGATCAAAGTAAGCTTTGGTATATCCAGGAAGTCGTTGAAATGGCAGTGGATGAACATCTTATGTGTCTTATCTGCATACATCCCGAGGGAGCGTTCAAACAGGATTATCTGGCATCTCCCGAACGCTTTGAGATAGTACTGGATATTTACCGCGAGCTTTCAGAATGGTTGAACAAGCAATGGAATGAGGATCAGGTGGCCTTTCAAATCATGACGGAACCCTTTGCCAATTATACCGATTGGAATGAAATGTATCCAAGATTATGGCAGGTTGTCCGTTCAGAGATGCCTAAGCATACGCTGGTTTTATCGGGGGATCAGGTAGGAAACCTTTGGGGAATGCTGTCAATGGATCCTGTAGAAGATGAGAATGTTTACTACAGTTATACAAGTTACGATCCCTTTTCCTTTACACTGCAAAGCTGGAACAAGTTCTTTTGCGGTACATCCGCTGAATTAAATGCTGTAGGCCATATCCCCTATCCGGCAAGCCCTGAAATCGTAGAAGACAGAATGGATGATATTTTATCCGCTGTGCCGCAGGAATATTGGGAAGAAGCCGCTGAATATGCAAGGAAATATGGTGCGGGAGATTACCAACAGGAAAACCATGGCGTGTTTAATCGGGAATGGCATCACAACAGGTTAAGTCGGGTGGATGCATGGAGGGCTAAATATCCGCGAAAGCTCCCGGTTTTATGCAATGAATTCGGTGTTATGGATCACATCATGGGTCAAAAATATGGCGGTACCGGGTGTATTCCAGAGGAAAGACTCGAGTTTATCCGGGACATCAGGGAAACCATGGAGGCACATGATATAGGGTGGAGTTACTGGTCATACAATGAAACCTTTACTATTTTTATTCCTGGGAAAAGAGAGCCTTTTGGCCATGATGATGAGGCATTGCTTGATATCGAGTTATTAAAGGCCCTGGGATTATCGATATGAATGGAAAGGAATGAGCGAATTGGATAATGCAGTTGGAAGGTTTAAGGAAGGCTTCATAAGGTTTAAGTCCCAGATCACCTTGCAATCGATGGTGCTGCCGGGGATTATCTGGCTCATCCTATTCTGTTACTTTCCAATGTACGGCATCATTATTGCTTTCAAGGATTACAAAGTCTCCATGGGATTCTTCAACGGACCATGGGTGGGGTTCAAGCATTTTGAAGCATTTTTTGCCGATCAATTTGCATTAAAAGCTGTCGTCAACACCTTGATAGTCAGCGGGTTAAAGCTCATCATAGGATTTCCTGCCCCGATCATCTTTGCACTTCTATTAAATGAAGTCAGGTCGCTGTTTGTTAAAAGATTCACGCAAACCATATCGTATCTTCCCTTCTTTATCTCGTGGGTTGTTATGGCCTCACTCATGCAGACGATCCTGGGGATGGAGGGGCCAATCAATTCCGGACTGCTGAATCTGGGGTTCATAGAAGAGCGGATGAGCTTCTTGTCAAACCCGGATTTATTCAGATCCATCGCTGTTTTTTCAGACATCTGGAAGACAATCGGATGGAGTTCAATCATCTATATCGCCGCAATATCAAGCATTTCCCAAGAAATGTATGAAGCGGCATACATAGATGGAGCAAACCGTTTACAGAGAATTATTCATGTTACGCTTCCGTCCATCATGCCCACTATCGTCATACTGCTCATCTTGTCTGTCAGCGGTATCATGAACTCTAATTTCGAACAGCATTTCTTGTTGGGCAACAAGATGGTTCAAGATACGGCTGAAACGATTGATACTTACGTATTCCGAACGGGTATACAGCAAGGGCGTTACTCCTTTGCGCTTGCCATCGGCTTGTCGCGGGCCAGTATAGCAGTTCTCTTGCTGCTCGCTGCCGACAGGATAGCACGTACGCTGTCAAAAGGTGAAAGAGGATTGTTCTAAGAGTCTGTCACCCAACGATGTTTATCGGACTGACTCTAGGGAAGGAGGAAGGGTTATGTTTAAAAGAAGCTCCGGCGACAAGATTTTTGATACTCTTCTATATCTTCTTATGGGTATCCTGACGATTATATTTCTTTATCCTTTCTGGAAGGTCCTGGTTATGGCTTTCAATGAAGCGAATGATACGGCCCGAGGCGGAACTCTCCTGTG
>DASWUO010000214.1:0-7752 GCA_036401615.1 Bacilli bacterium
TAGACTCCAAAACGGCTTAAAGTGATTTGCAGCCCTTTTGACATTGTATCCAAACGTTCAGCAGCCCTGATTAATTTCTCCTTCTCGAAACTAAAATTCTTTGCATCAAGATAAAGAAAAACAACAGCATGCCGATAGCGATTTTAGTCCACCATGAGCTTAATGTACCTTCAAAAGTAATCATGGTTTGTATGACACCTTGCATGAGAACGCCGAAGAAAGTACCGACAATAAAACCAAACCCGCCTGTTAGCAAGGTGCCGCCAATGACAACAGCTGCAATGGTATCCAATTCCAACCCTGTGGCATGAAGCGCATAACCTGAAAGCATATAGAATGTAAAAACCACACCGGATAACGCAGAACAAAATCCGCTAAACATATAAACCATAATTTTGGTTCTGCCAACAGGCAAACCCATCAGCACAGCCGACTGTTCGTTTCCGCCGATAGCATAGGTATTTCTCCCGAATTTGGTAAAATGAGCGATGTAAATAGCTAATGCAACCATCGCTAAAGCGATGATAACACTAATAGAGACAAAAGAGTCTCCAAAGATATGCACTTTTTTCTGGGACATAAACTGATAAAAAGGATCATCAATGATGATGGTATCAATACTTATAACATAACATAATCCTCTTGCCAAGAACATCCCGGCTAATGTAACAATAAAAGGCTGCACTTTAAAATAATGGATGATGTATCCCATCCCCCAGCCAAAAAGAGAGCCCATTATTAAAACTAAAGGGATGACAATTCCCGGAGACCATTGATCTTGTAATAAAGTGGCGGAAATCATCGTGGTTAAAGCAATCACAGAACCGACGGACAAGTCAATGCCGCCGGAAAGAATGACGAAGGTCATCCCAACTGCGGTAATAAGAAGAAAGGAATTGTCGATCAATAAGTTGAAAAAAACCTGAAAGGAAAAAAAACCAGTGTATTTTACAGATCCTATGGCATAGATAAAGGCAAACAGAACGATGGTTATTAAAATTGGAATATGCTGCGTTTCTAATTTGAATTTCTTAATCATACACTAACCCCCTTCTTCGAAAATGTTTTCTTGGAAAACCGTTTCTTTGAAAACTTTTTACGAAACTCTTCTGACTGAAGCAAGCATACGATCAATACGACAATGGCTTTTACTACAAGTATAATCTCAGGTGGAACACCAATAGAATAAATAGTGGTAGTTAGAGTTTGAATAATTAGAGCCCCAACCAGTGTTCCTAATAAATAAAACCTTCCTCCAGATAAGGAAGTTCCACCGATAACTACCGCCAAAATGGCATCTAGTTCAAACCACAATCCGGCATTATTTCCATCAGCGCTGGAAACATTTGAACTCATGATCAATCCGGCAATTCCGCCGCAAAAACCGCAAAAAATATATACGATAAAAATTATGGCAGCGGCGTGAATTCCTGCTAACCTGCTCGCTACAGGATTGGATCCGATCGATTCGATAAATAGTCCGATAGGTGTTCTTCGAATCAGGTAAACCGTGATGAGAAAAACAAAGGCAACGATAAAAATAGAAAAAGGCAATGTAAGGAGATAGCCTGTCCCAATATACTTGTATGGTTGATAATTGATTGTAATGACTTGACCGCTGGCTATTAATTGGGCTATGCCTCTTCCAGCAACCATGAGAATCAAGGTAGCCACAATAGGCTGCATTCCAATACCCGCTACAAGCAGCCCATTCCAAAGTCCGGCAACAGCCGATAAGGCCAGCGCTATTCCAACAGCATAAATAACCGGCAGCCAACTCCCTTCGGGATAGTTGCCGCCGCTTAAATATAAACAAGCAATTGCACCGGACATGGCCATGATCGAACCGACCGACAAATCGATTCCCTTTGTTGCAATGACCAAAGTCATTCCAATCGAAACCAGGATAAGCGGAGCCGAGCGATTTAATATATCGATTAAGCTTCCAAATAGATGTCCGTCTTTCATTTCAATTTGAAAAAAACTTGGATTAACAAACAAATTAATGGCTAACAGCGATCCTAACATGATCAACGGCCAGGTTAATCTTGATTTCATCTTTTCAACCCCCTGCTATGGCTTGCATGATATTTTGCTGGTTTATTTCATCATTTTTAATTTCCGCGATAACCCGCTTATCACGCAGGACAAGAATTCTTTGGCCGCAGCGGATAACCTCTTCGAGCTCGGAGGAAATAAATAGAATAGCCATACCTTCCTGGGATAAGGAGAGAATAAGCTTCTGAATTTCTGCTTTTGTACCAACGTCGATCCCTCTTGTCGGTTCATCCAGTATAAGAAACTGGGGGTGGGTCAACAGCCATCTGGCAAGAATGACCTTCTGCTGATTACCGCCGCTTAAATTTTTTATTAACATTTCAGGGTTAGGCGGATTAACATTTAACAATTGAATAAACTCTGTTATAAATCCATCCTGCTTTTTCCGTGAAATATATTTGAACCATCCCATAGAGGCTTGCATGGCTAGAATAATATTTTCACGTACCGTCAAATCCTCAATAATCGATTCGGTTTTCCGATTCTCTGGACAAAAAGCAATGCCAAGATGGATAGCCTGAGAGGGAGAATTCAAATGTATGGTTTTATTATTTATGATTATACTGCCTGTATCTGCCTTATCGGCGCCAAAAAGAAGCTTGGCAATTTCCGTGCGTCCAGAGCCTAATAATCCTGCAAAACTGACGATTTCCCCTTTGTAAATGTCAAAATCAAACGGCTCGATCGAACCTTTTCGTCCAGCTTGACGAGCTTGCATAAACGGTGCTCCATGGCTTGTCTGTTTATCTTTCAAGATCGTATTAGGAAGTTGTTCAAGAACCTGAAGTTCTTTTCCGATCATTTTGGTAACTAAATCAATTTTTGGAAGTTCCGTCGTCTTAAATTCGCCTACTAATTCACCATTTCGTAATATAGTCATACGGTCGCAAATTTCATAAACTTGATCCAGAAAATGAGTGACGAATAAAATAGCCATGCCTTCAGATTTCAGTTTATTCATAACTTTGAAAAGTTCCTGCACTTCGGTTTTATCCAAACTTGAGGTTGGTTCATCGAGAATCAACACTTTAGCTGATATATTCAACGATCTGGCAATAGCGACCATTTGCTGAATAGCCACAGAGTAAGAACTTAATGGTTTAGTCACGTCTATGTTTAAATGTAACCTCTCAAGGAGTTTTATAGCACGGCGATATATTTCTTTCCAATCGATTCGTCCCCGCCGAAGTACCTCCCGTCCGATAAAAATATTCTCGGCAACCGATAAGTTGGTGCACAAATTAACTTCTTGATATACCGTGCTGATGCCTAATTCCTGGGATTCCAAAGGGCTTCTGGCCGATATCGGTTTTCCATCCAGCCAAACATTCCCTTCATCTATGGTATATACGCCAGTCAACACTTTAATTAGGGTGGATTTCCCAGCGCCGTTTTCTCCCATAAGAGCATGAACCTCACCGGGAAACAGTCTTAAATTTACATTGGAAAGAGCCTTTACACCGGGAAATACTTTGCTTATTCCTTTCATTTGCAGCCGCAACTGATTTTCAGGCATAAATCCTTCGCCTCGTTCCCTTTTTTATATTAATAAATGAAATTAAAAGCAGGAAGCAGCCGCTCAGCAAATAGGGAATTTGCTTATTATCGTGATAGAGCGCGGCTCCTTCCTGCTTTTTAACTATTCTTGTTTAATTGGCCTGTCATCTGCCGATGCCTATTAGTAAGTACGATTCGGCAATTCAGCTTTTGCTGTATCCATTGGGAATATGCCTTCTTTAGTAACAATACGTTTTGGTAATGATTTGCCATCCATTAAGTCTTTGGCAGCTTGCATCAATTGAGGCCCTAACAGAGGGTTGCACTCGACCACAACATTGATCTTGCCTTCAGCCATTGCTTCGAAAGCTGGTTTAATTCCATCAACTGATATAATGATAATGTCTGTGCCTGGCTTTAATCCGAATTCTTCAATCGCTTGAATGGCTCCAAGCGCCATATCATCGTTGTGTGCATACAATACATCGATCTTCTTGCCTTCGGCCTTCATGGATTTCAAGAAGGCTTCCATTACTTCTTTTCCTTTTACTCGGGTAAACTCGCCTGTTTGTGATTTAACAATCTTTAAATTCGGGTTATCTTTGATGATTTCTTCAAAACCTGATTTACGATCGTTAGCAGGAGCTGAACCTGTTGTTCCCTGAAGTTCAACAATATTAATCTCCCCTGTTTTATCCTTCATAGTATCGATCAGCCATTTGCCTGCTTTTCTACCTTCTTCTACAAAGTCAGATCCCATAAAGGTTACATAAAGGGAGTCATCGGCTACATCTACTGAACGGTCGGTTAAAATAACAGGAATTCCAGCATCTTTAGCTTCCTTCAATACGGTTTCCCATCCGGATTCAACAACGGGCGAGAAAGCAATAACATCTACTTTTTGCGTAATATAACTGCGAATGGCTTTAATTTGGTTTTCTTGTTTTTGTTGGGCATCGGAGAATTTTAAATCAATTCCAGCTTCTTCCGCAGAAGATTTAATGGAATTCGTATTCGCTGTTCTCCATCCGCTTTCCGCACCTACTTGGGCAAAACCAAGAACAATTTTTTTGTCGGGATCTTTTGTTGCTGTTTCGGTATTTGGCTCAGGGGCGTTGGTTGTTGTTGACACCGCATCGTTACTTACGTTATTTCCTGCACCTCCGCAAGCTGTCATAATTAGCAGCATTAAGGTAACGAGAAGCAAAGCACTTGTTCTAAATTTGTTCATATTGTAAATCCTCCCCTTCAATTATCACCAGCATCTGGTGTGCTTTTATTATAAAACGCTTTCTTTTTACAATACATGGAGTATGATTCGAAAAAGCTTGAAATTTATAAGGATGTAAGAGGTTCAACAGGGGTAAGTTATAGTATTATACGATAAAGTTGTAAATTTATTAGATGTAAAATATTTCAATAGCAGGCTCATTGGAAATTTGATATGATTAAATATAGTTGTTTGAAAACGCATACACACCGAAGGGTATTTTGCATATGAAATTTAGGAAATGGATTGTATCCAGTCTACGTGCCAAGCTGCTTACTATGTTCGTAATCTTGACCACAATCCCTTTAATCTCGCAAGGGATTGTTTCTTATATTAAGTCCTATCATGTCGTCTCCGAGCATAGTATAGCAGCTACAGCGCTGGTAGCAGAACAATTAAGAAGGGATATCGACATTCTCTTTCAAGACACGAAAAAATTTCTTGAAATCGGTACAAACACAAGTGTATTGCACTTCCTCTTTGTTCAAAGTGAGACCTATGAAGATGCCAAGGACATATTGAAAACCTTTAGTCTATACCGTGAGACTTATAAATTTAATAACAGCATTCTGAATATCTCCATTGTTAATATGTATGGAAAGGGAATCAGTGAAAGAAAAGGGGTTTTTCAACTTACTGAAGATCCGTTAAAGAATCCACACTTTGTAAGTTTATTGAACAATCCGGAGGAAACCCTGATCATTCCTCCTCGTTCTGCATCCAAATACGACCGGATGGATAAATCAGATTACGATGGACGTAAAGTCACTTCCATAGCTGCAACCATAGTTCAGCGAATCACTCATGAGGTTATAGGATTTATTATCATTGATATAGACCATTCAGTAATGGAGAATTTTTGCAACAACACCAAAATCGGAGATACGGGATTTTTCTATGTTGTGGATGAGATGGGGAATCCTATTTATACCCCGGAGCATATGCTTGAAGATTCTTCAAAGCAGCAAATTAAACTTACTAAGGTGTTGTCCCGACAGAAAGGCAGTTTTGTTGATGCAACATTTTCCAATCCGATGTTTGTTATTTATACAGTTTCACAGATGACCAATTGGAAAATCATCGGACAAGTCCCGCTTCATGAAATTATGCGCGACGCCAACGAGATCAAAAACCTGATTTTCATTAGTGTTGCCTTTAGTATCCTATTCACCATCACCCTATACTTTTTCATTACATCCCGCCTTATTCGGCCGATTCAATATTTGAAACAGAAAATGCGCCAAGCTGCTTCGGGACAATTAGACACCAAAGTGAAAAGCTCAGGAAATGACGAGATTGCCGATCTGGGTGACAGTTTTAATATCATGTTAGAGAAAATTAAAATGCTGTTGGAACAAAGCTTAATGGAACAAGAACAAATCAAAAAAGCGGAATTGCGGACAATGCAAGCGCAAATTAATCCCCATTTTTTGTATAATACGCTTGATTCTATCGTTTGGATGGCCGAAGGCAAGAAAAGCAACCAGGTGATCGAGTTAGTCAAAGCCCTCTCCCATTTTTTTCGAATCAGCTTAAGCAAGGGAAAGGATTTAATCCTTATTAAAGACGAACTCGAGCACGTTAAAAATTATTTGATTATCCAAAAAATGCGTTATCGTGACATTCTCGATTATAAAATTGAAGTCAATGAAGCCATTCTAAGCTACCCTATTCTAAAGATGACCCTGCAGCCTATTGTGGAAAACGCATTGTATCACGGAATTAAAAATAAACGCGGCAAAGGAATTATCCGAATTCTGGGTGATTTTACGGAAGAGGGGAAGATCGCCCTTCATATTGTGGACAACGGTATAGGGATGACCGAAGACAAATTGCGTGAGCTGAATGAACAAATGGAGAGAGGCTTTACCAATATAGAAATAAAAGAAGGCGGCTTCGGCCTTAACAATGTCCATCAGAGAATTAGGCTGTATTATGGAGAACCCTATGGCGTTCTTATTGAAAGTAAATTCCCAACAGGTACCCGTATCTCCATGGTCATTCCCGCAGAAGAGAGGTAGATAGTATGAAAAAAGTTTTTTTTGTCGATGATGAAATTCTGGTTAGGGAAGGAATCCGCAACACAATTAACTGGAGAGGTGAGGGATTTATCTATTGCGGGGATGCGCCGGATGGAGAAAGTGCCCTGCCTTTAATTGAAGAACTTGTTCCGGACATCGTCATTACAGATATTAAGATGCCGTTTATGGACGGGCTGGAGCTCAGCAAAATAATGAAGCAGAGAATGCCCTCGATCAAGATCATTATCCTCAGCGGCCATGATGAATTTGACTACGCGCGTGAGGCCTTGCGAATTGGGGTCACAGAGTATTGTGTCAAACCGGTTGATTCAAAGGATCTAATCCAGCTTCTCCATCAGGTGGGCAATCAGATAGATATAGAATCTCAAAAAAGGGATGAATTAGAATATTTAAAAAGAAAAATGGATGAAAGTGTGACTTTTACCAAGGAAAAGCTGTTGAGTGATTTGTGTTTCGGACTGGTCTCCGCAGCTGCAGTAATTCAAGCCTCAGCCGCTGTAAATCTGAAATTGCTTTCCAGGTATTACATGGTGGTTATTACCGATTACGAAAGCAGCGAATCTGCCAATTCGTTGTATACATCGGAAATATTACATTTTAAACGCAATAAAAGGGAAGCGGTTTGGATTTTTAGAGGGGAACATCCTCAAGAGTTAACTGAAATGGCAGAACAATTTATAGAGTCCGTTAAATGGGTTGCTGATGAAGAAGGCCCCGACACTTTAATTGTAGGAATAGGCAGCATACAGGATAGGATGTTGGGTATATCCCAATCTTACAGGGAAGCCGAAGAGGATAAAAACTTTCAATACATTTCTAAAAAGTACTATAACACTTCTTTTAGAAATAACGAGGTGGAAATGGAACATATCATCTTCTTGGATC
>DASWUO010000215.1:0-2332 GCA_036401615.1 Bacilli bacterium
GATCGTCGTGAATTTCGGAAGCCATGTCAGCACCAGAAACGGCTATTTGGGTGCTGCGGCCACAGCTTTAAGGATAGGCGGCAAATCTTTTCAGTACTTTCCCAAAAATCCAAGATCCCTTATGACTAAGGATTTCAATCGCCGAGATGCGCAAGCCTGCGCCGAATATTGTAAGCAACATGGATTGTTATCGATCGGCCATTCAGCTTATCCTACTAACTTGGCGGTGGATCCCGGAGAAACAAGGGATATGATTGAAAGATCTATTATGAATGATCTGCACATAGCGGAGGCTTGTGCTTCTATTGGCACTGTCGTGCACTTTGGCAAGTACACAGGTACAGATCCGCTGCAAGGCTATAAGAATATATTAACACTATTAAATAAAGTAGCAGCCCAATGGCAAGGGAACGCGCTTATTCTTGTTGAAAATCAAGCCGGTACCGGCAATAAGATGGGAGTCACGATAGAAGAAATGGTGCAGATCCGCAGCCTTTGTACCGAGCCGGAGAAGATAGGCTTCTGTTTCGACACATGTCATGCCTTCGCCAGCGGTTTGTGGAAAGGGGACAACTGGCCCGAGATTGAAGCGAAAGGCCATGCCCTCAGGTTCTGGGATCATGTGAAAGCCATTCATCTGAATGATTCGGTTTACCCTGCCGAGTCCTTTCGTGACCGCCATGCCAACATCGGGAAAGGTTATATTGGCACACCCCATATGAAACAATTCTTGCAATCCCCTTTTCTAAAATCCTTACCCATCGTTTTGGAAACCCCGAACCTGCCGAAGTATTCCCATCAAGATGAAATAGCATTCTTGCAGCAGCTTGTCTGCTGAAACGTGATCCTTGCAGATTCTTATTATCGCATATGCTATAATAGGGACATTGTTTATTTTGCATAGAAAAGGGTGCTGGATTTGATTCTACTGGATCATGTTAATTTAATTAGAGAAGAAACCAATATTTTGAACGATGTAACATTAGATATGAAAGCCGGGGAGCACTGGGTAATCTTAGGCAAGAACGGTTCGGGGAAAACAACGCTTCTGGAGATGGTTAACGGCTACATGTTTCCAAGCTCCGGCAAAGTGACTGTGCTGGATCAACTGTTCGGCACATGTGATGTGAGGGAAGTTAGAAAACGAATAGGCTATATCAGTCAATCTTTATTTGAGAAGCTTTCGCTGTCGGATCCTGTGTTGGAGGTAGTGGCAACCGGGGAATATGCCTATTTACGATTCTATGAAACGATACCTCAAGAGGTTCTTGAGAAAGCAGCAAATTTGCTGGAGAAGATCCAACTGGGCGGACTGAAGAACCACCTGCTGGGCACGTTATCCCAAGGGGAAAGAAAGAAAGTGATGTTAGCCCGGGCTCTCATGCTGAATCCTGAAATTCTGGTATTGGATGAGCCTTGTTCAGGGTTGGATTTATATGAGAGAGAGAAGCTGCTGACCACGATTCATGGTCTGGGGCAGGAACAAATCCAGATGATCTATGTAACCCATCACATTGAAGAAATTATCCCCTTATTTACTCATGTTGCTCTAATCGACAAAGGAAGAATTGTAGCGGCGGGTGAGAAGAAAACGGTATTAACGGCTGATTTATTGCAAAATATTTTTCAAGTTCCGCTAGTAGTAGAGTGGTTTAATGAGAGACCTTGGATAAAGGTTTTGAATGAGGTATAATTACCTTTAAATAACAATTCGTTTGGAGGGATTTAACGATTGAAGGCCGTTAGTCAATTAAATATCAACGAAGTGCTGGGAGAGCGGTACCGCATTCTGGCTGTGTTAGGCCATGGCGGGATGAGCACGGTTTATCTTGCTGAGGATTTGAAATTAAAGGGGAAGAAATGGGCAGTCAAGCAATCGTATTACCCGTCTCATGACGTGTTAAAGTTTATTAAAGAGGCGGAAATTTTAATTAAGCTGAACCACTCCAACCTGCCTCATATCGTTGATTATTTTCCTCCGGTAGATGGCCAGAGCAGCTTCCTGGTAATGGATTATATTAAAGGCTGTACATTGTCAGAAATCTTCAATCAACTGGGAAGAAAACTTTCTTGGCAGAAAGTGGTTAAATATTCGGTTCAGTTATGTGATTTGTTTATATATTTGCATAATTATAAACCGTCTCCCATCATTTATCGTGATTTGAAGCCGTCCAACGTCATGATTGATGAACAGGATTGTGTAAGATTAATAGACTTTGGCATCGCCAGAAATTTTGAACCCGTGAAAACCATGGATACCATAGAAATCGGTACAGTCGGTTTTGCGGCACCCGAACAATTTGAGCACAAACAAACAGATCAACGGACTGAC
>DASWUO010000216.1:0-2422 GCA_036401615.1 Bacilli bacterium
AGTCGTGCCGTTCCAGCTGCACCCTCAGCATCATGACCACATCCGCTTTCAATGCAATATCCATAGGTACATAAGGGGCGAAAGCAGCCAATTCCGGGGCTTGCATGTTATCCGGCGCACAGAAACTCACCTTCGCTCCCATGGCTAGCAGCCCCCAAAGGTTAGACCGGGCTACCCTGCTGTGCAGGATGTCTCCAATGATGGAGACCGACAAACCTTTAATTTCCCCAAAGTGCTGCCTCATCGTATATAAATCCAACAAGGCTTGGGTCGGATGTTCATTATTGCCGTCTCCGGCATTAATCAACGGCACCTTAATCTTCTCGGCTAATTCCGCCAATAAACCAATGGGCTTTAATCGAATAACTCCAGCATCAATACCCATGGATTCCAATGTTCTAACCGTGTCGTAGATAGATTCGCCTTTTTGCACGCTGGATGCTGCTGCCGCGAAGTTCAATACTTCGGTGCCCAGCCGCTTTTCGGCAACTTCGAAAGAAAACCGGGTTCGTGTGCTGTTCTCAAAAAACATATTGGCAATAAATTTATGCTGCAGCAGATCATGGATCTTCTTGGGAGATTGTTCCCAATACAGAGCCCTATCTAATATACCCGTGATTTCTTGACTGCTCATATCTTTTAACCCGAGAAAGTGTTTCATGGTTTTCACCTGTGTATGTGACATGTTGGCCGACCCCCCCTATTGTGATAAGACAACTTGATCGGAACCATCAATTTCTAATAAGGATACATGAATTTTTTCGGCTTTCGAGGTAGGAACATTCTTGCCTATATAATCCGGCCGAATCGGCAGTTCCCTGTGACCCCGGTCAACCAGAACCGCAAGCTGGATCATTTCCGGCCTGCCCAGATCAATTAGGGCATCCATTGCCGCACGAACGGTGCGACCCGTATAAAGAACATCATCGAACAAAATAATTTTCTTCCCTTGAATGTTCATTGATTTGGCTGCTGCTTGCGGTTCTCCAGTTTTGAGCCTGCCAATATCATCACGATAAGAGGTAACATCCAGCTCTCCTTGGGGTACCGTGACGTTCTCAATTTCCTGAATACGTTCTGCAATTCTCTTAGCAAGGTAAACCCCTCTGGTTAGAACGCCTATCAGGATGCAGTCTTCAACACCTTTGTTCTTTTCCAGAATTTCATGGGCGATTCGGTTCAAAGCTCTGCGTATCGCCGTATCATCCATAATGACAAGTTGGTTTGCCACAGCATATCACCCCGCTTGGTATGACTTCACAAAAAAACTCCCAGCCCATGGGCAAGGAGTGAGTTGACGCAGATCATGCAGACCTGTATTATTCACGGATAACCTTGCCAGCCTCTCGGGACTGATTTAAAGGTACTGTTCAGTTATTAGAATTATCCCATTCGACACCTAAGAAGTCAATACAATTTTCAACATAAATTTATATTTTAGAATTCGAATGCCACTTCGGTTAAACGACTTTTGATCTCATGAATGGCCCGTTTTTCCGCTTCAAGGCCGGCTGCGATAAAAGTTACCGAGAAACGGACAAATTTTCCCGCATCATCCCAAGGCACTGTAGAAATTAATTTCTCCCTGATCAAATATTGGGAGAAATCCTCCGCCGATTCAAACCGCTGACCGCCTTTGATTCCCTTAGGAGCTTCGACATACAGAAAGAAAGAGCCTTTCGGTTTTTTGGCTTTGAAGCCAATTTCATTTAATGCGGCAACCAGCATATTGTGGCGCCGCGAATATTTTTCGGCAATTTTCTCCGTAATTTCGGGGTGCTGCAATCCGTAAACCGCTGCCTTCTGAATCGCAATAAATTGTCCGGAATCGTTATTATCCTTCACATCGCCAAAAGCTTTCACAACCATAGCATTCCCTGCAATAAAACCAATTCTCCAACCCGTCATGTTGTAAGATTTGGATAACGAGTGCAGTTCCACTCCGATATCCTTAGCACCAGGAACCGAAAGAAAACTTAACGGCTTTAACCCGTCATAAGTTAGGGCGGCATAAGGCGCATCGTGTACAACGATGATTTCATGTTTCTTGGCAAAGGCCACTACCTTGATGAAAAATTGTTCTGTCGCACTTGCTCCTGTAGGGTTGTTCGGATAATTTAAGTATAAAAGCTTGGCCCGCTTGCAGATATCTGCAGGAATGCTGTCTAAATCAGGTAAAAAGTCATTTTCTTTGGTCAGCTGCACGTTATGAACTTCACCGCCAAGATATTTGGTGTGGGTTCCAAGTACCGGATAACCTGGAACGGTCATAATCGTGACATCTCCCGGGTTGATAAAACATGAAGGAAGCATGGCCAATGCAGGCTTGCTGCCGATGGAATGCAAGATTTCCGTATCCGGGTCAATCCCGTCGACTTGGAATACATTCTTCAAATATAATGCGGCAGCTTGTTTAAATTCA
>DASWUO010000217.1:0-4705 GCA_036401615.1 Bacilli bacterium
TCCGGCAACGTCATGTCCTAAAACCGGAATACTTGCCGATCCCAGATCGAATTCCTTATGAAAGATCCAAGGAGTCGTTAAAGGGTTTTCGGGCTGTTCGAGCCAGCCGCCGCTAAGCACAATGTCCATGCGCCCGTCTCCGTTAATGTCGGCAAATCCCATCCCATGTCCGGCCGCTTCTTCGCCAATTACATATTCTGCGAACTTGCCGGTTCCCTTGCCATTAGCATCTACAAGCAGCTTAAAAAACTTTTGCGGCTCCGTGATGGCATTGGCGAAAATTTCCGGAACTCCACAGCCGTCGATGTCGTAGAACCGTACGGTCTCTATACAAGTATTTGGCCCGATATCGTAGGTTTCCCAGTCCACGCCTGTTTGCCCGGGGTTTTTACGCCATTGTACATGGGTGCTCCAGAAGGAGGCTGTAATGATATCCATCCATCCGTCTCCATCCACATCCATGGGATAATCGGAAAAATCCTCGCGATACTCGCCGACTGCCTTAACTTCACAAATTCTGTTTTTTCTTCTAAATTCCGGACCTTCATACCAATAGGCACCACTTACAATGTCCACAAATCCATCGTTGTTTACATCGAAAACACTGCAGGCCTCAAAGGGTTCTTGGTCTATTAATCTTTTGTTGAATCGGATGCTCATGCCATTTCCTCCTGCTGTTAGTCGGTTTCCCCTTCATCTTAACCGAAACCAAAACGGCTTTACAGTAAAATTATCGGACATCTTTGTATAAAAAAAGGACTGGAATGGCTCCAATTCCTTTGGTATACTTGAGTTCTAGCAGAGGACGGACGGAGGGTACGCGAATGCAGCTGAATTTTGAAGGAGTCGAGATTGATTTATTGGGAGGGGGGCGCATTTCGCCAAATCCGGATTGGACTATTCATGCCCACGCCCACGACACTTATGAAATTCATTTCATTACCGGAGGCATCGGCCATAATCAATTGGAAAACGGAGAACTGGATTTCTATCCGAACATCGTTTATCTGGCTCCACCGCATGAGGTTCATTCCCAAAGCTCTGACAAAAACTCTCCGCTCGAGCTGTATTTCTCCTTATTCCGCTTGACGTTACCTGATCATCAGGAGCCGTTGTCCCGCATATATGCACCGTTTAGTTTTGTGAAAAGAGATTTGGAAACCATTTTTCGTAAAAAAAGTGTAAAAAGTTCAGGTGACCGCTTTTTGGAGAACCTGCGCCTGATTGAATTGATCTGGAAGGTCCTTCAGTACCGTGTACCTATGGCCGATAGTAAAAACACTCTTAGCGTTGGGAATGAAAATCTTGTTCATGCCCGGATTTTGGAACAAGCTGTTCTGTATATCCAGACTCATTTCTACCGTAACCCCTCCGTGGCCGAAATTGCCGAAGCAAGCCGCGTTAGTGAGAGGCATTTATCTAGGGTTTTCTTGAACCAGATGCGTATGACGGTTCACCAGTTTGTCCAAAATGAAAGGTTGTTATGGGCGGTTGCTGAATTGAAACATTCCTCTTCTTCCATCCGGGAAATCTGCGATAAGCTGCAATTCTCCTCTACCCAATATTTCTCCCAATGGTTCAAACAAATGTCATCCTTGACGCCTGATGAGTTCTGCAAGAATCATGCGCGAAAATGACACTTCAAACCCTGGAACAAGAAGGCCAACCAGATAACCCGGTTGACCTAATAATATGTAATCAATTCATAATCTTCTTAAAACACACGCTATAGAAATAATCCTTCTGTTTAGAATTCATGAAATAATCGAACAGCTCTTTGGGTTTGTTCTCGTAGACACGGGTGACATTGTGGTTATCCTTGACGTAAATAGCTTGCTCCTCTTCACTGTAACCGATAGCAACTAACTCCTTGGATTCTACCAAAATCATATCCATTGTATTACCTCCCTTCTTTTTCGCAGCGGAAAACCGGTGGCAAGTGGCGGGTGGCAGAAAAAGAAAAACCAAATTATAGAGCGCTTACATTTTCATAAACCTATTATACTTTCTTCCAGCGATTATTGTCAATGGATTTAAACCCTCTACTAACCCAAGCGTACTATATCAAATTGTGGTAAAATAATACGAATCTATTATTTTGAAAAGAGGCTGCCATGAGAATTCTTGTCCTTGCCGAAAAGCCGGATATGGGGCGCAATATTGCCGCAGCCATACAACCCAAATCCATCAACAAAAGAACCCATCTTGAAGGGGATACCTATATCATAACCTGGGCCATAGGGCACTTGATCAGCTTGGCTGAACCGGATCAATATGATGATAAATATAAAAAATGGAATTTCAACGACCTGCCCATTATTCCCGAGCAGTTCAAGCTGCTGCCGAACTTTAAAACCAAGGATCAGCTCTCCGTCATTGCAGAGTTGGCCAAGGGCTGCGATCAATTGGTGAATGCTTGTGATGCCGGGAGAGAAGGGCAGCATATCTTCTCCCTCATCCAAAGGTATCTTCGCCTCAAGCAACCTGTCAAACGGCTGTGGATTTCCGATCTTACCCCTGAAACCATCCGTCAAGGATTCGCTAATCTCAAGGATGGCGCAGAGTACGAGAATCTGACCAAAGCCGCCAAAGCGAGAAGCGAAGCCGACTGGCTGATCGGAATGAATGGCTCGAGGGCCTTTACCACCAAACACAATGTGCTGCTTTCCGTTGGGCGTGTACAAACACCGGTGTTGGCGCTGATTTATGACCGCCAGGTGCAGATCGAGGCTTTCTCTTCATTAAAATTTTACGAAGTAGAAGGGTACTTCAAACAAGAAGAAAGCAATTATAAAGGCATGTGGCAGGGCGACCGCATGACCGATAAAGCGCAAGCCGATAAGATTACCGCCAAGGTAACCGGCAAAACCGGGATCGTCTCAAGTTATGAAGTAAAGGAAACCAAGGAGTTTCCATTTAAACTTTATGACTTGACCCTTCTCCAGCGCGATGCCAATGCCCGCTTCGGCTTCTCCGCGAAGAAAACCCTGGACACCGCCCAGGCTTTATATGAGAAACACAAGGCGATTTCTTACCCTAGAACGAATTCGAACTATGTCACCGAACAGAACATTCCGGAAATGCATCGTGCCTTGGACTCATTAAAAGGATCAACTTATGATGAAATAGTAAGAAACGCCAATCGAAACCTTGTCCATAAGAATAACAGAAGTATATGCTATCCGGAGAAAGTAGAAGATCATCATGCCATCCTCCCCACGGGCAAGAAACCAAGCGGCCTGACATCGGATGAACAGAAAATTTATGATTTAGTCGTTCGGCGCTTCTTATCGCACTTTTACAAGGCGGCGGAATATAAGGTCCACACAGTCATGACGGAAGTGGAGCAGGAGCTGTTCAAAACCACTATAAAAGAACTACTCGATTTGGGTTGGAAAATCATTGCCCAGGATCTGAAGAAGGAAGACGAAGAGGAGGAAATCAATACACCGTTTAACATCGATCCGAAAAACACGGTCCTATGTATAAACGCCCTTACTAAAGAGAAGGATACCCAGCCGCCAAAACATTTCAATGAAGGAACACTGCTTAAGGCAATGGAAAGTGCAGGCAAACAAGTGGAGGATGAAGAGCTGCGCGACGCCATGAAGGATTCGGGCTTGGGTACACCGGCTACCCGCGCCTCCATTATTGAGAGGTTGAAACAAGTGGAGTATATCGATATGTCGGGTAAGAAAATCAACATTACGCAGAAGGGCCGTTCTGCCATCCAACTGATCCGTCAGGCCGGCATTGACCTGCTTACTTCACCGGAAATGACGGGACATTGGGAAAGGCGCTTGAATCAAATATCCAAAGGTGCTGCATCCGATCAAGTGTTTATGGAAAACGTCAGAAAATTTACCAACCTGATCATTGACAAGGTGCGCACACAGCCGAGAGCGGCGAAGGAAGCTTTTGAAAATTTAAAGCCATCATCCAAACCAGCCCCAACCGCAAGAAAACCCAAAGCTAAACCAGTGTAATGCAAGACTTAGGCCAGAGTGGGTCAACACCTCAAGACCACACTTTATTTGAACTCTCTTTTCTTTACATCTTTCTCTTGCGCTTTCTTCTTCTCGAAATAGGCTTTGACTTGCCTTGTCAATAGAAAAGCCCGCAAAGAACTCATCACAGTATTCGATAAATCCACATATTTGGAGCCAATATGCAGTTCAGTAACATGTTTATCTGTACGTAAAATTTCAATTTGGCCGACAAAGGGAAATCCCAAATCCATTCTAACCTCCATGCGTGTTCCTGGCTGAAGATCAAGTCCGGCTTCGTTCTTGTAAGTGAATCCAAGCCCGCCGGCGCTAATATTATTGACGAAGAAGTCCAACGGCTTCTGATAGAAGAAAGGTGTCTCCAGATTGGGATAAGTGATGGCGTGGATTTGCGCTGCTTTGAACAATTCGAGCCGGGGGTGCGACCTCTTCTCATCGAATTTTTTCTGGTTTTCGGGCGGATTAAGGATAATAATGACGCCAATATCCTTGGCGATAATGGTGGAATTGAACACATAGATGCCGGCGGGCGAATAGATAATGATTTTTACGGCATCCCCTAAGTTAAATGAAGCGTTTTCTTCAATCTCAACTTCAATGACATCCCCCTCCAAATAAGAAAGGATTCCGATGCCAACATAACCCTGCTTCTCTACTACAGTCCTGCTGTGAATTAATATCGTGGGTGAAATGGTTTC
>DASWUO010000218.1:0-3092 GCA_036401615.1 Bacilli bacterium
CATATTGAGGAAAACGGCGTGCGGTATATCCTTAAAAAAAGTGATGTGCTAGTTCTGGAACCCAATTTGGACCATGAAGGTTTTGATAAACGCACTTGCGACTATTACTACGTACACTTTAAACATCGAGCAGGAAAAGAGCCTCTTTTCAACTATCAGATAATTCTTACTCCCGTGCGGATAATTTCTCTTGCTAAAGGGTCATTTTCATTAAACTCGTCTATCGAAAAGGGGTGTGGCTCAATCCGATTATCTACTTTTCGTCTAATTTTCATTAACATAAATGTATCATCTATTAAATCGCCCGTAAAACCATCAGCTACAACAGCAATATCAATATCACTGTCATCAGTAAATCGGTCCTTAGTATAAGAACCATATAGGTAGAGGCTGTGCAGCTTTATACTATCCTTTAAACATAAAGCAAACTGCAATGCGATTTCATTTATTCCAGATTTGATATCGGCTTCAGCCATACCCTCAACTCCTTGATTCTACTGCTGAACTCGGTCGCAAATTGATAAGTTTTTATCTATTCTTTAAAATCAAACATAGAAAACGCATCCCGTGCCCATTGTGGAATATCACTCTTATGGTAAATAATGCTCTGCCCTTCGAACTCACCGATAATTTCCGCTTGAAAAGTATTATCAATCAATAGAACTTGATCTGCTAACTTCAATGCCGGCTTTAAATTATTTAAAGAATGTCCATATCTCCAGCGAATATCTTGTTCTGCAATCCAATGCCCACCTTGTTCAACTCTTGAAGCAACGCGGTCAATATGCATCTGAACATCTTGTAAACCTATATAGTATAAGGCAATCCAGTAGCCGTTTTCATTCGCTATTTGCATATGACGTAATGCAAAGCTTCCAGAAAGCGTAGTTTCCATAGCAAAATTTTGCTTCAGTGCGATATGTTTACGGATTTGTTTAACTGCTTCCCTGCCTGCAGAAAGATCAGCTTCTCTAGGATGGATTGGATTCAACAACTTAGCAATTGCATCTGGATCAATGATCGTTCCAACAATCCCCTTCATTTGGTTACTTATTGTGCTTTTTCCTGCACCGTTTGTTCCTGCAAAAACAGTCATGATTTACTGAGGATTAACCATTATAAACGTATTCCTTACGTTTTCCATTTTCATCATATATGATTTCGAACTTTTGTCCGTTTGCCGCTTCACGAATTCGTTTTCCGTCCACAATATAAAAAATGGAGGCACCCGCCAGTTTGGCGTCCGACTTGGCTTGCTCACTTGCTTGTTTTAAAATTTCTTTTAATTCTTCACCTTTAGGACGCATGTTAAACCCTCCTGTTAAGAGCAAATTACACCTTATTATAGCATAAAATAAATGCTTAAAAAGCGGCTAACTGTTGTTAATAAGTTTGGTTATTTCTTCACAATATATCCCCTCTTCAACGTGTGTCGTGTCGGTGATAGGGATATAATATTATTAAAATAGATCTGTATTGGTTTTCTGGCTATAACCCATTGATTGATATCCTTTCAACCGCTTTCTATACATACGCATGAACATAGGCACCTGGACGTCTACATAATCGTAAACCTGAACCTCTCGTTTTGCTTCATACTGCCGGTGAAGTCTCCCAGCATATTGCTGAAGTGTCCCTTGCCAAGAAATCGGCATCACAAGGAACAGTGTATCGAGTCGCGCATCGTCGAACCCTTCCCCGGCATATTTTCCAGTAGCCAGAAGGACTCGTTCCTGGTCGACCGAAATGGACTTGAGTTGTTCATGTATTGCCTTCAACTGTTTCTTGCCCATTCCCCCGCGTAAAACTATGACGTTTTTTGCGAATCCGTTCAATCTATTTTGAAAATATTCCAAATGAGAAGTACGATCTGTCAACAATATAGGTGATCTGCCCTGATCCAGTGCCTTTAACAAGTCATCGAATATAAGCTCATTACGCAATTCATCCGTAATCAATTTCTCGTAATATTCATGAATGGGTATTTCGGTTCCTGTTTCCTGTAGCTTAAAATTGGTAACCCTCGGAATGATAACATGCTCAAAAGGTCTTGCTTTGGCCTGGGATTTGGCATCCACCTTGTATCGAACAGGACCACACTGCATTAGAACGATGGGATGATGTCCATCTTTGCGGGTAAGTGTAGCCGTTAAGCCCAGAACATACTTTGCTTTGGCCTTCTTTAATACCTGTTCGAAACTGAAGGCAGAAATATGATGGCACTCATCGACAATAATATGTCCGTATCCGGTTATAAAATCTTTGATTTCACCTTTGGCATGAACAGATTGGAACATGGCGATATCTATCCGACCCGTTCTTTTATCTTTGCCGCCTCCAATGAATCCAATTTCGTTCGTCGGTATATTTAGAAAGTAGGCTAATTGTTCCCGCCATTGGTCCAAAAGTTGTTTACGATGCACCAGAACTAAGGTATTCACCGCTCTAGCCGCAATCATCCATGCGCCAACCACCGTTTTACCGAAAGCTGTAGTCGCGGACAAAACACCTGTATCTTGTTTTATTAGCGCATCAACAGCTTTAGGTTGATCATCTCTCAATTCTCTTTGGAACACGGCGTCAATCCGACTCCCAGCATTGCGTTCATCCACAAATTCAATCTCGACACCTCGGCTTTGAAGCAGTTCTGCAACTCTTTCGTAACAGCCTCGAGGCAAAGCAAGATAACGCAAGAAATCTTCTGAGCAGTCTATAACACGCGGAATACCTTTTGTAGATAACCGCATGGATTGAGCTTTATAAAATTCAGGGTTTTGGAAGGCTGCCGTGCGAATGAATTGATTGATTTGCGAGGAAGATAACCCCTGCTTCTCTATATACAACATGTTGCCGAGGACCAATTTTATATTGGAAGGCAAAGGTCCCTCTAAAAACAATTTATCCCTATTCACAGGCATTTTCCAAGGTTCCATATCGTCCTCTTCAGTTATCGGTTTGGCAATATGGATAATGTCACCTTTTCGTTCAGCTGCCTGTACAATAGCCTCTACCTCAGATAAAGTCATCTTTCTCAGTGAAGAAAGAAATGCCCATTGATCTTTGTAGTGCTGAAAGTTTTCATCTATGAACAA
>DASWUO010000219.1:0-3340 GCA_036401615.1 Bacilli bacterium
TCCGAAGGGCTTTAAATTCGATGTCTTCGGTTCAGGTGTTTCCTGTTGGCTCAGCGTGCTTGGTTGACTGTGTTGGAGATGATTGATGGGTACCCGTTTCGGAAGCATACTGACCGGTTTGTGTTCAAAGCCGGTTGCTATGACCGTGACCTTAATCTCATCCTTCATGTCTTCGTCGATAATCGCTCCGAAGATCATATTCACATCCAGGTCTGAAGCCGAAATGACGATGTCCGCTGCTTCATTCACTTCATACAAGCTCAAGTTAGATCCGCCGGTAATGTTCATGATGACTCCGCGGGCTCCGTCTATATTGGTTTCCAACAATGGACTCATAATAGCTTTCTTGGCCGCTTCCGCCGCACGGTTTTCTCCGCTGGCAATACCTATGCCCATCAGGGCGGATCCGCGCTCTGTCATGATGGTTTTCACATCGGCAAAATCCAGATTGATTAATCCAGGTACAGCGATCAAGTCGGAAATCCCTTGAACCGCTTGCCGCAGGACATTGTCCGCTTCCCTGAAGGCTTCCAGCATGGGGGTTTTCTTATCTACAATTTCTAATAAACGGTCATTAGGAATCACAATTAAAGTATCCACTTTCTCTTTCAATGCGGCAATGCCTTGCTCCGCTTGGGCAGCACGTTTGCGGCCTTCAAAGGTGAAGGGCCGGGTGACCACTCCAACGGTTAATGCACCGCACTCCTTGGCGATTTCCGCTATGACTGCTGCAGCTCCGGTGCCTGTTCCGCCGCCCATTCCGGCAGTAATAAAGACCATGTCTGCATCTTTCAACGTGTTCATGATTAACTCTCTGGATTCCTCAGCCGCTTTCTTGCCTATCTCGGGATTGGCACCTGCACCCAAACCACGGGTTAATTTATCCCCGATTCGCAGCTTATGTTCCGATTTAGCGAGATTTAACGCTTGAGCATCCGTGTTAACCGTAATAAATGTTACATTCTTTAAGCCAAAGTCTATCATGCGGTTAACCGCATTACTGCCGCCGCCTCCGACTCCGATTACTTTAATCTGGGCCAGCTCGTCTGATTCAAAGTCAAATTCCAACATTGTGTTTCTTTCCCCCTAACGACCTTATATAAATTCGCTTAGCCAATTTTTAAATTTTTCAAATAAAGTTGTCCCCTTAGATGACGATGAAATTTTCTTGTTCCCGGACTTCTTGCCGGATCCGGAAGAATTTTTCATAAACTTAGAGACGTATCTAATAATCCCAACGCCGTTGGTAAAGGCAGGATCTCTTACTCCGATAAAATCCGGTACCGCGATCCTGACGGACGTGCCTAACTCATTCTGCGCAACAGACAGCATCCCTGGCATGGAAACCGATCCGCCGATCAACACATATCCGCCGGCAATATTGGCAAAACCGAGCCTTGCGACTTCTGTCCGCACTAGTTGAAAAATTTCCGAAACCCGGGGCTCAATGATATTAGCCAGATCTACCTGGGAAAATTCCTTCTCGACATTGCTGCCAATTCTAGTAACTTTAAAGACCTGATCCGCAGTAGCATCATCAACGACAGCACAACCAAACTTAAGTTTCACTTTCTCCGCGATCTCTGATTGCGTGCGTAATCCAATAGAGATGTCACTTGTAATGTACTCGCCTCCAATAGGCAAGGTCGAAATGGCCAGCATGTTTCCCTGATCAAATACAGAGATGGTCGTAACTCCTGCACCAATGTCAACCATTACAGTACCCATGGTTTTCTCATCCTTGGATAATGCCAACTGCCCGGAAGCCAGAGAGGTTAGAACCAATCCGGAAATTCTTAATCCGGCTTTCTCTACACATCTTAACAAGTTATGTACCGCTGTCTTGGAGCCGGTAATAATCGTTGCTTCCACTTCCAGCCGAACACCTATCATTCCCCGCGGATCATGTATTCCTTCTAAACCGTCTACCAGATACTGCTTAGGTACAACTCCTATTATTTCGCGTTCCGGCGGAACGGCAATAACCCTCGCTGCTTGTAAGACACGATCGATATCTTCATTGCCTATTTCTCTGTCTTCATTAGAAACTGCGACCACACCGTGGCTCGATTGCAAGGCTATATGATTGCCGGAAATCCCGACATGCACATCTGATATTTGAATGCCAACCATACGTTCCGCATGCTGCACAGCATTCTGAATAGACTGTACGGTTTGGTCAATATCTACTATGGCTCCCTTACGAATACCTTCAGAGTCGGTAGATCCCACCCCGATAATATTAATGGTTCCATTATTTATTTCGCCAATAATAGCTCGCACCTTGGATGTACCGATGTCCAAACTAACAATGATGTCATTGTTGCTCAACCCGTGGCACCTCCCGTTCCATTATATAATAAATTGATTGCAAATTGACTCCAGTTAACTTATTCAACACAGTTTATTCTTTCCCTCTTTTTTCTGCAAATTATTAATTGTTAAATTATACAATCTGCTAGATTAGTAAGCCTGTTTATTCATAAATACAATTTTAACACTTTTTCATAACGTAAGGTAGTTTTTTATTCAATAATTTCTGCAGGTGCATCTTTTTCATAAGGAGCCCGGTAATTTGCCTCCAGCATGGTGAGAAATCCCGGTTCTTCCTCGGCAATAATGGCTCTCATGTATTCGATTTTTTCAGGCAAATAGCCTATGGTTGTGGTCACTTCGAATTGGGAGCGGGTATACATTTTCATTTTATCCGGATACACCGCCGTTGGGTCTGGCTTGATTTCTGAAATGTCGGCCAGCATGTCTGCCGGAATTTCTCCTAACACTTTGCATAACTCGATTGTCCAAGTATTCTCATCCGTCCACCCTGTTAGAATGGGTTTATTGACTAATGCCCCCTTCCCGTTCAGGGGAATTTTGGTTCCGTTTGCTAATAAAACGGTTTTCAGCCCTTCTGTGGATATTTGCATGGCTACTGCTTTATATTCGTGAATTTGGATGGACAGTTCACCGGGAAACTTCTTGGAAACTTTAACGGACTTTATGCTTTTAATTTGTTTGAGCCGTCGTTCCAAAGTATTAGAGCTGACGGAAAAAAAGTGATCGCCTACATTAATTTGGGAGGCTTGTCCAATTTGCAAATCTGTCACATATTCGTTTCCGCTGATTTGGATCTCGTTTATTTCTGTAATGGTTGATTTGAAGAATAAGATCACCAGCAAGGCGACGAAGAAAGTCAACAAGATCACCAGCAGTTTACGGCTGCTTTTTTTTCCGGCCTGGGCTTGTTTAAGCTTCGGGAATTTTTTCTGTTCTGTCAAAATTTCTTCACACCCTTATCTTATGCAGGATTTATAAATATGAAACCCGCCAACATCCTCTT
>DASWUO010000220.1:0-7351 GCA_036401615.1 Bacilli bacterium
TAAACTCAATGAAGCTTTCACCTGTAGCCTTTTTGAAGACGGTACTGAAGTGGCTTCGGCTAAAGCCAACCTTATGCGAAATCTCAGTAACCGATAAAGGCAAATGCAAGTTGTCTTCAATAATCAGAATGGACTTGAGGATGGGCGCGGACCATTGATTTTGCTCAATTTTATACTTTTTTTCGATTTCGGCAAATATAAACATCCTTCTTACGGTTTCTAACCATGGTTCTATTCCGGCAATAGGGCCTTCCAGATTCCAGGTCATTCGGGGGACTTTGCTTTTCATCCTTATCATGGCACTGTCAATTAAAGGTTTATCCAGTTCCCTGCAAAAAACAAAACAGCGTTCCTCCCCCAACGGAATGATTTCATAGGGTCGATGGAGTTTCCCAACCAATTCCGTCAGGTCAATGTCATAATGATTGATATGATAAACATAGGTCGGGCTTTGCATCCATTCCCAATCCTTCATCATCCAGCATTCCAGCATAGCCTTGAAATGTTCATTAAGCCCCAATAACCATGCTTGAAGACTCGCATTCCGTTTATCCAACCCGTTGTCCGACTCGCGAGATTGCACTTGGGATTGGCGGATTTCCACTTGAAATTCACTTAAATAGGCTTCCATTTCTTCATCGGTGAATTTCGTTTTCAACAGATAGCCGGAGGCACCCAATTTGATCCCGGCTTGCGCATAATCAAAATCGCGGTGGCAGCTCAGGAGCAAAACCTTGGTTTCTTTGTTGTAATCCTTGATCTTTTGGGTCAACTGCAAGCCATCCATTTCGGGCATGACAATATCGGTAATGACCACCTCCGGCTGAAATTTAAGAAAGGCTTCCCATCCTTTCGTTCCATTCGGGGCATCGGCAACCACTTGCATCTCAAACTTGCTCCAGTCAACTGTAGATTTTAATCCTGCCCTTACCAATTGTTCATCATCAATAATCAATACTTTGATATCCACTGTCATCGGAAGCCTCCTTTCTTGGCCATAGGATTCGAACCGTTGTTTTGATTCCCAGCTCGGAGGAGATGGATAACCCATATTCACTGCCAAAATGCAGCTTAAACTTCTGGTCTACATTATTCAAGCCGAGACCGCCTCTTCCCTTTTTTCGTTCTTTTACTTTGAACAACGAAGCCATGTTTTCCTGTGAGATCCCTTTGCCGTCATCCTCCAACAACAATTGCAGATGATCTCCTTGATCTTCTATCGAGATCCGAATGCTTCCCGTCCCATCCTCGAAGCTGTGAAAAAAAATATTTTCCAACAAAGGCTGGAGTGTCATCTTGGGTATTAAACACGGTAGGGTTGAGGGATTCGCATCAATCGTGCATGTAAAGACATTCCCATACCGATATTGCTGAATTTTTAGAAAGTGGCCGACCACCTGAAGCTCTTCTTCCAACGTGATAAATTCTTCCGGGCTGTTCAAGCTGCCTTCCATGACCATAATCAAATGGTACAGCATCTGCTCTACATCCTTGCTGCCGGAAAGTCTCGCTTTCCACTGGATGGAGTTCAACGTATTAAATAATAAGTGGGGGTTGATCTGATATTGAAACGCTCTCAATTCGGCTTCTTTTTTCAGCGTTTCTGTTTTCCGGATATTGGCCACGAGGGATTGAATTTGGATCAGCATGCTGTTAAACCGGTTAGAGAGACGGCCAAGCTCGTCTTGAGAATCTACTTTTATCCGTATGTCCAGATTTCCGGTGCCCGCTGCATGCATGGATTTCATTAATTTTTTGATGGGTGCGGCTATTTTTAAGGAGAACAAATAAGCAAGAACCAAAACTAAGAAGAGGGAAATTCCGATGACAATCATCGTGTACGTGCGAATGATCCCGGATGCGCTGTAAAACTGAAGATAGGAAATGCGTGATTCTATCCTCCAACCTGTTGTTCTTACAGTTTGCTCCCACATGACATCGTCATCATGGGCTTTAAAATCACCGCTGGTTTGGTATATCGTTTCTCCTTGCCCGTTAGAAATCTTTAGGTGCGAATGGGTATCCTTTTCATAAGAATGAAAGATTTGCAGCATACTCTCGGCATCTATCTCTACATAAATTCTGCTTCCTCTCGGCAGATCATATCTCTCATGAATCGGAACCACTAACCCTATCGATGTTCCCGGATCGCTCTGATCGTTATAAAAGTCAGACTCGTAAAATCCAAACCAATACTTGCCCTGAATGTGGTCCGGCACTGCTTTCCACCATGGTTTTTCCATGAGTACGCCAGGCTCCAAGGTGTTTTTACTTCCCACATGATACCCTGTTGGAGAGATGACAAATATTCCTTTAATGCCCGGCAAGGAATGAAACCGAATAAAGTCGCGCAGGTTTCTTTGGTCAATATATTCCGAAAACGTGTTCGGCTCTCCCAGTCTATAGTCATACAGGGCCGGATTGACTAAATACGATAGGATATCTCCGGTAATCAAGTCCATTTGCTTCAAGCTGGAATCCATTTGCTGCTGCAGCTGCTTCACCGCATATTGTCCATAATCGCCAAACTGAGAATTAATGACCTTGGCGGACTTAAAGTAAGTAAGCATCCCCAATAAGATAAGCGGGATCAAAGCGATGAATAGAAAAAGGATAAGAAGCTTCGCATGAATACTTCTTTTGGGAGAAAACCACGGGAGGTTGGGGAGTAGGTGATTGCGAATCAGATTCATAACATTCATGAATTCCCCTTCCAGTTGAATACATAATTTCATGATTCTATAATTATATTATACATCCGGGAAGACTGAATGCAACGGTATTTGCCGGAGGGAAGACAAATAAACGAATAACAAGAAACAAATGGACACCTGATTATGCAAACGGGTGTTTTTAAACATTTTAAACCCGTATTCAAGACAATAATCGGTGTGAAATCGCCTTCATTCTTGTTAAAATCAGAAATGTCAGCAATAAAAGTCATATACATAACTTAGAGACAAGGACGTGTAATCGATGAATTTTGGCTGTGATTATTACCCGGAGCACTGGCCGGAGGCACGGTGGCGGATGGATGCTCAACTGATGAAACAGGCGGGAATGAATGTCGTTCGATTAGCGGAGTTTTCCTGGTCCCGGCTGGAACCGTGCGATGGACAGTTTGACTTTTCCTGGCTCGACCGTGCGATTGAGGTCCTGGTTTCCGAAGGAATTTCTATTGTTTTGGGAACACCTTCAGCAACACCTCCGGCATGGTTGATTGAAAAACATCCCGAAATATTGCCGGTTTCCGCAGATGGAACCATTATGGGGTTTGGCGGTAGGCTTCATACATGTCATTCACAGCCGGTATATAGAAATTATACACGGGAAATTGTTATGGCTATGGCACAACATTATGCACTTCATCCGCAAGTGATCGGATGGCAGACAGATAACGAGTTGGGAACTACACTCGGGGATTTGTGTTACTGCACTTCATGCCGTGAAAAGTTTCATCTATGGCTTAAGCACAAATACGGCTCAATTCATGCATTAAATCAGGAATGGGGAACTATCTTCTGGAGTCAGACTTATGACAAGTGGGAGCAGGTGCCGATTCCCACGCCCGTACCTGCGATTCATAACCCGAGCCTGCTGCTGGATTGGAAAAGATTCCAATCCGATTTGGAAGTGGAATTTCAACAGCTGCAAATTGATATTTTGCGGTTATTTGCGCCAAATCAATGGATTACCCATAATATGATGGGCCTGCATGCGAAATTAAATTATTTTGACCTGGGGCGAAATCTTGATTTTGTTTCATGGGATAACTATCCGATGGGTTTTTGGCTGAACCAGGGAGCGGATCCTTACAACGTTGCAATGGCGCACGATCTCATGCGCGGGATCAAGAACAAACCATTTTGGGTAATGGAACAGCAAGCGGGTCCCGCAGGTTGGGAAACCCTAGGCAATACCCCGCGCCCCGGCCAGCTGCGGTTATGGACTTACCAAGCCGCAGCCCATGGGGCCGATGCTATTGTCTATTTCCGTTGGCGCAGCTGCCGCTTCGGTGCTGAACAATATTGGCATGGCATCCTGCCGCATTCCGGGAATCCCGGAAGGAGGTACGAGGAGATCAGGACTACGGGGGAAGAGCTGCAGGGTGTAATGCATCTACTTGAAGGAAGTATGCCTAATGCTGAAGTGGGGATTGTGTACAGCTACGATCAATTATGGGCATTTCAAATACAACCACATCATCCTGATCTTACTTATCAGGGGCAATTGGCGATCTACTATAAAGCAATGTACGATATGAATATCCCCGTAGATATGCTGGAATTGAATGGAGATAGGGAGTGGTTTGCATATAAAATCATTGTTGCTCCGCTGCTCTTTCTAATGACAGAGGGGGTCGCTGACAAAATAAAAAGTTATGTGCAATCCGGCGGTACAGCCCTCATCACCATGCGAAGCGGAGTAAAGAATTGGAACAATATTGTTTCCGATTTGGAGCCGCCCGGCTGCCTGGCGGAACTTCTTGGAATTAAAATACTGGATTATGATTGCTTGCTCGGTAATACACAAGGAATTCAATGGGTAGTTCCAAACCACGGCGAAAAGCAAAATTATGAGGTCAAAAAATGGTGCGATGTAATAACGGCAATAACAGCAAAAACAGAAGCGGTATACACCAAAGATTATTATGCCGGTAAACCCGCTGTAACCGTAAATCAATATGGCAGAGGAAAAGCCTGGTATGTGGCTACGGAACCTGAGCAAGACTTCATAAGAGTAATGATGCAAATTATTGTTTTACAATCCAAAATCTTGCCGATTGTAACAACCCCCGAAGGGGTTGAATCAGCGAGAAGAGTCACTCAAGAGGGTAAAATCTACATCTTTCTGATGAATCATACCAAGGAGCAAAAACAGCTTGTAATCCCTAAGGAATGGAAACCAATTGTCGGTGAAAGGCCTCAGGATGATCGATTAACCTTGCCTGGGTTTGGGGTAAGTATTATGGCTGTTCTCACAAAAAATTAAGACAAAGTCCTCATAATATTTTTTTAAGAAAAACCTAGCGGATGCGGGGCTGTTGACAAAAGCCTAATTTTATCAACAGCCCTATGCCCGCTAGGTTCTTTTGTGCGCAAACCCATAGGTACAAGGTTTCAAATAAAACTGTATTCTTATTAACAATTGGCTGTATTAGTGATAGAATAAACAATGTGCACAAGAGTTATTGCCATATAATTCGCTTACTGTTATTATTAATTAAATATGCTGTTTGGTTCTATCTCGAAAGGAGATTAATGAATTGTCGATTCTACCTAAATTAAACGATCTTGGTTTTTTTGAAATCCGTTTAGAATCTATTGGCGGGCTGGGGGCTAACCTGGCAGGTAAGATGCTGGCTGAAGCCGGTGTTGTAGGTGTTGGCTTGAATGGGGTAAATTTCTCTTCTTATGGCTCTGAAAAGAAAGGATCCCCTGTTAAAGCACATATTCGTTTCTGTGATCCGGAAACCAATATCCGGGATACTTCACCGGTTGAAAGACCGCATGTTGTTGGTATATTCCATGAATCGTTATCGAAAACGATCAATGTTATCAGCGGTATTTACGAAGACAGTATTGTTCTTGTCAATTCTACCAAAACACCTGACCAATTGAAAGACAAGATGAAGCTTTTGGGCGGAACGATCGCTGTCGTTGATGGTACCGGCATTGCCCTTGATGAGAAGAATAGAGTGAATATGGCCATGTTAGGCGGTTTGTTCAGATTATGCCAGTTTCTTGATCCTGATAATATGCGGGATGTTATCCGCAAATCCCTTGGTAAGAAATATCCGCTTGCTGTTGAGCCTGCTCTTAGAACCTTTGACCGCGGATATAATGAAGTTCAGTTTCATACATTCCCACTGCCCACGGGTATGCAGATGCCTGAATTTGTTCGTCATGACACTCCTGTACTCGGGTATGCCACGCAAGCAATGGGCGGCATGATTACTAATCCAGGCAACAGTATCCTTAAAGATTTAAGTATTTCCCGTGAAGGGATGATGCCTCACTTCCATGAGGATAAGTGCATTCATTGTGCAGCCTGTGACAACGCCTGCCCTGATTTCTGTTTTGTTTGGGATGAACTTGAAGATAAGAAAGGCCGTCCCCAGATGTTCCTGCAGGGCATTGATTATCAATACTGCAAAGGATGTTTGAAATGTGTCGTGGCATGCCCTACGGAAGCTTTGTCGGACGCGAGGGAAACTGACGGTTATGCAGATCAACATCGGGTGCCTCACCGGTTTAAATTAGCGTAGTACTTATTTTTTGTACAATTAGGAAGGTGGTATGAACTGTGGCGATTGATATTAGCAAAGAAGTGGCTCAGGGCAAGGTCGAGCAGAGAATGGTTTATGAATCAGGCAATGAAATGGCTGCTTATGCAGCACATCAAATTAACTACCATATCATGGGTTACTTTCCCATTTCGCCGTCTACTGAAGTAGCTCAGTTTCTTGATCTAATGAAAGCAAATGGCCAACATGATATCGTGTTGATCCCTGCCGACGGAGAACATGGATCGGCTGGAGTATGTTACGGAGCTTCTACAGCAGGCGGCCGGGTGTTTAATGCTACAAGCGCGAATGGCTATCTTTATATGCTTGAACAAATGCCTGTTCAATCCGGAACCCGTTTCCCCATGGTTCTAAATCTTGTTTGCCGGTCTGTATCGGGACCGTTAAATATTCATGGAGACCATTCCGATTTATATTATGCCTTAAATACAGGCTGGCCCATTCTAATGTGCCGTGATCCCCAAGCGGTTTACGATATGAACTTGATTTCATTGAAGCTTGCCGAAGATTCAGAAGTCCGCCTTCCTGTTATTGTAGCTTCAGACGGATATTTTACATCCCACCAGAAACGTAAAGTGCAAACTTTTGCCCATAGAGAAGACGTTCATAAATTTGTAGGAGCTCAACCTCCTGTTGGATATCCGGATACTTTAGACCGCGAAAATCCGATTACTGTCGGGCCTTATATGAATGAACCCGATTATATTAACAACTGCTATCAACAATCAGTTGCCATGTATAATGCGGAAGGTGTCTATGATAAAATTCGCAAAGAATATTTCGAGTTGACCGGGCGCGATTACCCTATTCTTGACCTTTACCAGATGGAAGATGCTGAGGTTGCGGTTTTCTTAATGAATTCCTCTTCAGAAATCATCAAAGATGTCGTTGACCAACTCCGTGCTAAAGGGATTAAAGCGGGTTCCATCGCACCAAACATGATTAGACCTTTCCCGCAAGCGGCTATTGCTGAAGCGTTAAAGAATATCAAAGCCATTACTGTAGGTGACCGGGCCGATTCTTATGGCGGGCATGGCGGCAACA